>JACIWU010000058.1 GCA_014360805.1 Chloroflexota bacterium | reverse complement strand
TCGTGGTATACTTCAGTCCGTGGCATGATGTCTCCTTTCGCCTTGTGTGGGGTTGTGGGGGACATCATGCCACATTATTTGCTTTCTGAAAAGATCCCCTCCCCCTGCCTGTCCGCCCCTGAAGCCGGCGGGAGAGGGGACGGCGCTCGGCCGCGGGCTGGCGCTAGCCCCCGAAGGGGGCTTTGTTCCGTCAGCGCGGGGGTTTAGCCCCGCGCGGCGCGGTGGGCCAACCACACCGCCTCGTCCCCGCTCTGCGCCGGCGGGAGAGGGGACGGCGCTCGTACCCGCTTCTCGCCCTGCCTGTGGAATCGCATCTGGACAAAAACAAAAGGGCACCGGTGGGAGTGCCCTTTCTCTCATACGCGGGCTGCCGGAGCCTATCCCATCCGGCCCCGCGATTTGAGGCTGTGGTAGCGGACAGCGGTCAGCATTCAGCGTTCAGAAACGAGGCTGCAGCCAAGCCGCTGATAGATGGTTGTTGACTGCTGACTGCTGAATGCCGATGGCTGACGGCTATTCCCGAAACCCGCTCCCGGCCGCGCCAGGCGGGACCAGGATCACCTCCGTTGTTCCGGCCACCTGCAGTACGGAATTGGTGTAGAACACCACCCGCACGTTGATGACCACATAGACCCCATCCTTCAGTTTGCCCTGCCACACGATGGAGTCGCCGGCCTTGCGGTAAGGATAGCCCTCTACGCCGTCCAGTTCGGCGCCCTTGTCGGCTTTGCCTTTGTACGTAACCAACGAGCCCGGGATTTTCTTGCCCTTGTCCACGGTGTAGGTTACGATGGCGCGATAGCGCAGGGGGGCCTCGGGAATGTTGGGCACGGTCTGGGGCGTAGGCTTGGATATGGTCAGGGTCGCCGAGCCGAGGATATGGCACGTGGTCTCGGTGTACCAGACGACGCGGCCCGAGAAGTCCATCTTGGCGTTTCCCACCGGCTTGCCGGACCAGTTCAACGAGTCGCCCTTCTGCTTGTAGGCATCCTGGCCGTCAATGGTGAGGTGCGCGCCCTTGTCGGTCTGGCCCACGTAGCGGATGCCCGTGCCGGGCAGGTAGTCGCCCGCGGCCACGCCCATCTCGTATGGGGCCACGTAGGTCAGTTGGTCTTCCGTGGCGGGCTTGCACCCGGGCGCCATCACGATGCCCAGGATCAGAATTAGGATGGTCCACTTTCTCATGTATCTCCTCCCCGCGCAACCGTGCGCCTCCGCTTACTCCTCCCCAAGGTAGCGTTCAAAGAACTCCAACACCTTCTGCTTGTACGCCTCCGGTTCCACTTCATCCACGTTGCGGTGGCCTGCGCCGGGCACAACCCACAGTTCTTTGGGGGCGCCCGCCGATGCGAACATGGCCCGCACCTCCTCGGTGGACGTGTACGGGTCCTGCTCGCCGTGGATCAGCAGCAGCGCCCTGGGCGCGACCTTGCTGGCCCACAGGCCCGGGTCGGCCTCTTCCAGGTCGGCGCCGAGCCGCCAGTCGGCCAACTTGACCGCCAGGAATGCCAAGCATTTCGCCGGCGCGCCTGGAATCCCGCGCTCGCGCATTCCCTCGTAGATGGCATCCCGCAACCAGACGAACGAGCCATCGGCGGCGACGGCGCGGATGTTCTGGGAGAGCGGCGCGCCGCTGATGGCTACCGCCCCGCCCATGGAGAAGCCCAGCACGCCGATTCGGGTGTAGCCCCGCCCCAGCAGGAACCTCTCCGCGGCGAGCAGGTCGCGCCGCTCAAAGTACCCCATGCTGACGTACCGGCCGCCGCTGCGCCCGTGCCCCCGAAAGTCAAACATGAGCACCGAGATGCCCCGTTCGTGGAACCAGGGCGCGTACTTCAGGTCCGGATCCATGCTTCCCGCGTGTCCGTGCAGGAAAATCACGGCGCGCCGCGCCTCCTGGGCCGGTATCAGCCAGCCCCGCAGCGGGATGCCGTCTTCGCTTGTAAAGGTAACCTCTTCGTACTCCAGGCCGTACTCCGCCGGATTTGCCGTCCTGTCGGGCCGCCTGCGCCGCACGATCTGATCCGATGCGTACCAGACCGCAGCCGCGATGCCGATGGCCACAACGGCAAGTGCAGCCAAAGCCGCGATCATCTGTCCTCACCTCGTTCTATGTGCAAGACGTGTACCAACCGCGAAGGTTCCAGCGCGAGCGCGAGAACGACGCCCGCGCCCATGCTCAACAGCCCGAACACCGCCGCCATTAGGCCGGTGGCCCACGCCGACCCCGCCGCCGTTTGCAGCGCCGTTGCCACGATGGCGAGCACGTTCCAGGTGCTGTGGAGCGCGACGGCGAGCGTCAACCCCAGCGCGAAGCGGCCTGGGCGTCGCCGCCGCAGCCACTCCCACAGCCCCCACGCCGTGAGGGCTGCGGTGCTCGCGTGGATGAGCATGGCGCCGACGCGCAGGATCGCGATGCTGGCCACCGCGCCCGAGAAGGGGTCGGCGAAGGCCGCCTCATAGACGCTGAACGTTACCCCGCCCGCGATGCCCCACGCCAGGGCCTGGGCGCGGCTGGGCCGGTGGGCCAGGGCCAGGGCGCCCACGGCCAGCAATTTGCCGGCCTCCTCTATGATGGGCACGAAGCCTGCCATGAGCACAAGGAGAAACGCCAGCACTGCCGGCTGGCGCAGGAACTCGCCGCTGGCGATGAACCTCGGGTCGGAGAACTGCTCCCCCATTTGCTCCATCTGTTGCGCGCCGTCGGGCAGCAGGGCCAATGCGATGCCCACCATCAGCACAAGCCCCACCAGCGCGAGCACCTCCCAGAAGATGCTCCACCCGAGTGAGACGGTGAGTGCGGCGCTGACCTGGGCGGCCACCTGTCGCCAGGTGGGCGGCTCGTGGGCGCCGGCCAGGCGTCGGCTCACGAACGCCAGGAGCGCCATCCCGGGCAGGAGCGCGGCGAGAACCTTCATCAGGCCGGCCGCGGGCGCGTCCGAGGGCGTCGCCGCGATGAGGATGACGGTCAACGCCAGGAGAGCCACCCAGACCCACGGGCGCGCCAGGCGGAAGGGCGACGACGGCCGCCCGCGCAGGCCACGCGCGCCCTGGACGATGAACCAGCCCCCCAGCAGCGCGCTCAACCCCGCCAGCCCCGCCCAGAGTCCTGTGAAGTCGCCGAGGTACGTGCCGTTGTAGGCCGACGCGAGGGCCAGAAGGCCCACGACGACAGGCGGCATGAACACCGACGCCGCCCCCACCACGATCATTCCGACAAAGCCGATGGTTTTCAGCGTGTCGTTGCCCAAGCGTACCTCACAGTCTCGGAACGCGCTCGCCTGCACCCCGTTTTTGCATCAGCATGTCCAGTATAGCGATGGCGGCGGCTTTGTCCAGAGGCTCGTTGTTGTTGCCGCACTTGGGGCTTTGCACGCACGACGGGCAGCCATCCTGGCAGGGGCAGCCGGCGATGGTTTTGCGCGTGGCTTCCCAAAGCCGTTCCAGCATTTGGAATCCCTTTTCGGCGATGCCCACGCCGCCCGGATGCCCGTCGTAGATGAAGACATGGGCCAGGCCCGTGTCGTCGTGGCACGGCGTGGACAGCCCGCCGATGTCCAGTCGGTCGCACATGGCGAACAGCGGCAGCAGGCCGATGCTCGCGTGCTCCAGCGCGTGGAGCCCGCCCGCGAAATCCAGCCCGGCCCGCACCACCTGCTTCATGATCTCCTCGGGGACGTTAAACCACAGGGCCGAGGTTACGAACGACTGGGGCGGCAGGTTCAGCGGGACGTTGTCCAGCACCGTCTCCGTGTACTGCTGCACCCGCTTGTACCCGATGACCTGCTGGGTAACGCGAACCTGGCCGTAGTAGGCGTCGCACGTGGGGAACTGCCGCGCCTGCCACGAGCGCACGATGCGCACGTCGTTGATCTCGCGCGGCGTGGTGTAGTAGTCTACATCCACCGGGCGAACATAGGCCGTCTGCGTGTCCAGGTCCAGGCGCGTTACCAGGTACGTCTCGCCCTGGTGCAGGTACACGGCCCCGGGGTGGATGCGGAACATGGCCGTAGCGCCATCCACCTGCTCCAACATGCGGTAATTGTTGCTCTCGTCCAGGAGGGCGAACATGGAGCCGGAGATGGAGCGGATGTTGACGCGCTCCGCCGGATAGCGCGCCCCGGCGACGAACCATCGGTTGCTGCGATATTCCAGGACGCCCTGCCGCTCCAGTTGGGCCATGGCTTCGGCGAACGTGGGGCCGAACAGGCGCTCGTCATCGTTGGTCAGCGGGCGCTCATGCGCGGCGCACGGCAAGTGCTGTTGCAGCAGGTACAGGTTGCTGGGGTCAATCAGCGCATGTTCAGGACTGCGCCCGAACAGTTCCTTGGGCTCGCGCATGAAGTATTGATCCAGCGGGTTGTCCAGGCCGATGAGGATGGAGAGCGAATCCTTCTTGCCGCGGCCCGCGCGTCCCGCCTGCTGCCAGACGCTGGCGATGGTGCCCGGATAGCCGACGGTAACCGTCGCATCCAGCGCGCCCACGTCCACGCCCAGTTCCAGCGCGGTGGTGGCGGTTACGCCCAGCAACCGACCGTGAAACAGCCCCTGCTCAATCTCGCGCCGCCGCTCGGGCAGGTAGCCGGCGCGATAGGCGGAAACGCGCGACGTCAGGTCGGGGCGCGTCTCTTGCAGCGACTCGCGGGCGTAGCGCAGGATGAGTTCCGCGATCTTGCGCGTCCGCGCGAAGGTGATGTTGCGGATGCCGTGCTGGACCATCTCGGCGAACAGGAAGGCTGCCTCCGCGTTGGCGCTGCGCCGGGCGGCCATGGCCCTGTCCAAGAATGGCGGGTTCCACAGCAGGAATTCCTTGCTCATCTGGGGCGAGCCGTCGTCGTCCACCACGACGACGTCGTCGCGCCCGGTGAGGCGACAGGCGTGTTCGCCCGGGTTGGCGATGGTCGCCGAGCACAGGATGAACTGCGGGCGCGCGCCGTAGAACTCGCACACCCGCAGGAGCCGCCGCAGGACGCAGGCCACATGCGACCCGAAGATGCCCCGATAGATGTGGGCCTCGTCAATGACGACGAACCGTAGGTTGGCGAAGAAACGGCTCCACAACCCATGATTGGGCAGGATGCCCACGTGGAGCATGTCGGGGTTGGTGAGGATGATGGCGGCGCGCTGCCGAAGCCGCGTCCGCGCTCCCTGTGGCGTGTCGCCGTCGTAGGTGCCGAACACGGGGCCGCCCAGTTGTTCGGTCAGTTGGCGCAGGGCGCGCAGTTGATCCTGGGCCAGCGCCTTGGTGGGGAACAGGTACAACGCGCGGGCCTCGGGCTGGTTGAGGACGGCTTCCAGCACGGGCACGTTGTAGGCCAGGGTCTTGCCGCTGGCCGTGGACGTGGCGAGGATGACGTCCTCTCCTGCGCGCGCGGCGTTTATGGCCTGCGCCTGGTGCGTGTACAGTCGCGACGCGCCGATCTCGGCCACGGCGCGCTCCAGGGGCTTCGGGAGCGGGCGGTCCAGTTGCCCGTACCGCGCCGGACGCGCGGGGATGTGCTCCTGGTGCACGATCTGCCCGCGGTAGAACGGGAGACTCTTCAGATGGTCAATGAACTCTCGGCTGTTCACAGCATCCAACGGCAATCGCAGGTGTGCGCGGATGGGCGCAGCAACGCAAGGTCAGATGTGAGTTTACCCGCGTTTTGCCACGGGCGCAAGTTGCGGACGTCTGCGCTCAGTCGTGGATGACGACGAGGGTGCCCGTGCCCCAGGCGCTGTTGGCCCCTGGCGGCACGTAGGGCGTCGTCCACTCAAACAGCCACTTGGCGTCGGCTATCTTCAGGTTGATGCACCCGTGGCTCATGGGCTGGCCGAAGTTGTTGTGCCAATAGGCCCCGTGCAGGCCATAGCCCTTGTAGAAGTACATGATGTAGGGCACGTTGGGCAGGTAGTAGCCCGGGCCCGACATGGGCGCGCTTCGGTACTTGACGTAGATGTTGAAGCGGCCCTTGACCGTGGGCGTGGCCGGCAGGCCGGACGAGATGATCGCCCAGTACACCGCACGGTCGCCCTCGTAGGCCACCAGCCGCTGCGACGACAAATCCACGTCAATCCACTTCTCGCCGGCCCCAACTTCGGGGGGCGGCGCTGCCGTGGGCTGCGGGCGGCGCGTCGGCGTGGGCGGCACAGGCGTGGCCGTGGGCGTGGGCGTCTCGGTAGGCGTGGGGGTCGGCGTATCGGTGGGGGTGGGTGTAGGCGTCTCAGTGGGTGTGTTCGTCGGCGTGGGCGTCTGGGTCGGGGTGTTCGTGGGCGTGAACGTGGGCGTGGCCGTCGGCGTCTTGGTGGCGAACACCGCCTCCCAAGCCTGCGCGGGCCAGTCGGTCTGCGTCCAAATCAGGCCCGCACCGAGGACGACGAGGAGCGCGGCCAGAATCCACCCCACGTACCGCGGCACGCCTTGCGCGGGGCGCACGACCGGAGCCGCCGCGACAGGGCGAACGGGATTCGCGGCGCGCCGGTCGGGCTGGCCGGCGTTGGGCGCGCGCTTTCGCGCCCAGCGCAGGGCCGCCCGCGCCCTCGCGTTGTGCGGGGCCAACTGCACGGCGCGCCCGATGTACCGCAGGCTGTCCTCGGGCCTGTCGGCCAGCGCGCCCATCCACAGGAGCGCCTCCACGTTGTCGGGGTCGTCGGCGAGGATGGCCTGGAACAAGGCTCGCGCCTCGTCCCTGCGGTCAGCGGTGGCCAGGGCGACCGCTTCGGCAAGGCGTGGGTCGCCTGCGCCGCTCGCGCCGCGGCGCTTCGCATTCGTTGGCTGGTCAGACATGTCTCATCTCGGCATTGGCGGCAACGTGAGCGAATCTTACTCCATCACGGCCAGGCTTGCAAATGCCATGCCAGGCTGGGTAGTGTATGCATTTCGGTGGAAATGGTCAGACCGATGAGCGGCAGCATGAAACGCATTGAGTGTAGGGCAGGTTGCCATACCTGCCCCCTGTTTCCGGCGGCTATGGAAAGCCGCCCTACGTGTCTGGGCGTTGTGCCGCCAACCCATTGCGAGCGCAAGGGAATGGCGCGAAAGACACGAAAGACGCGGAAGTCGTTTCGTGCCTTTCGTGGTGTTTCGTGGGTTTCGTGTTCCGGACGTTGTCTCTAGCACGCCGAGCCAGCGCGCGCCTGGAATACCCCATGGGCGGGTTGCCGCACCCGCCCATGGGCTTTTCGCGTGGTATTCAGACGGCTGGCGCCACCGCAAGGCCGATGTCTATACCGGCGCCAGCGTGCCCGCGAAGATCTGCCATGCCAGCGCCGTCTTGGCCAGCAGGCTCAGGACGATGAACATGCGCTCGCCGAACAGGTAGTCCTTCCACGGCCCCACCTTCTTGTACTGCAAGAACATGTTCACGGCGAAGATGTTGAAGAACACGAAGATGGTGGGAATGATGGCGTACACAAAGGCCGGTGGCTTTGCGTCGCCCGAATTGACCGCGCCCAGGAAGTACATCGTGATCACAATCCAGGGAATGATCCCCGCGATGCACCCGAAGATGAACGCCGTCCAGTTCACGTGCTCCTTGCCCTCGTTGTGCAGTTCCATCATGATACCAAACAGGTTCATGGTGGCGTTCACGCCGAAGATGAGGATGAGCGCGCCCAAATCCCACAGGCCCACTAACATGCCGATGAGGACAATCATCCACGAGGAACTCAGCGCGTATTCGTAGAAGCGCGCCGGGTTCATCTTCCGCTCCAGGTGGCTCACGTACCACTTGTAGCCGAAGGTGGAGAGGGAGAAGTGGGCCACCGCCGAAAGAAGCAGGAAGATGGCCACCGCCGGCCCGAACGGCAGGTTCACGAACAACTTGGGGTCAGGCGTCAGAGAGAACGTGGCGCGGTCAAACTTCAGGAAATTGGTGAAGATCGGGTAGGTGGTGTCGTTGCTGATGAGGATCATCAGCACGCCCTGGATCAGGTGTAGGAACCCCATCGCCAGGTTGAACCGGCGCAGGCCCCTGTAGGTTTGTTCGGGGGTCTTGTTGCTCATGGCGTCTCCCTCCATAGTTTTTTCAGAGTATATGTGAGTAGAACCTACAAGTCATTGTACAGGGCAACGCGCCGTCTGTCAAATGCGACTTGTTCAGTCCACTTCCTGCGGATGGAGCCACCGGGCCCGTGGGGAATTTGGGATCGTCCTACCTGGCCAGCATCATCGCCGCCAGCGCGGTAACCTCTCCGGTGGTAGCCAACTTGTACGGGTCTAGCGTGTCAGGTGCATCCTGCGGGGTGTGGAGATACTCGGCGTTGGGCCAGAACAGGAGCACGGCGGGGACGCCCCTATCGCGGAAGGACGCGTGCGTGTTGCCGCCCTTGTACGCTTCGGGCGACACGCGCCGGTCCAGCAAGTCGGCGGCCAGGCGCAGGTTGAACAGGAGCGTCGCCTCCAGGCCATCCTTCTCGCCCTCCAGGTTCAGGTAGTAACTGCGGGCCGCGCCCACCGTGTCCAACTCCAGCAGGCCCATCATCTCGTCCAGGGGCACAATCGGCCGGTCGGCGTAGAAGCGCGAACTGGCAAGCCCGGCCTCCTCCGCGCCCCAGGCGACGAAATAGACGGGCCGCGACGGGCGGAATCCGCTTTCGGCCAGCACCCGCGCCACTTCCAACATGACGGCTACCCCCGAGGCGTTCTTGTTGGCGCCCGGGTACTGCGTTCCATCCGGTGTGGCGCCCACGCCGTCGTAGTGCGCCCCGATGATGAGCGGGCGGGCATCTGCGCGTTCGCCCGACAGGACGCCGACGACGGTCAGGGCTTGCGCGGTCTGCGGCGCGCTGTAGGGGACGGTCAGTTGCGCCTGCAGGCGGAGCAGGAGCGCGCGGGGGGCGTTGTTGGCCTCGTAGGGCGTCAGCCCCGCCATCTTGATCATCTCGCGCCAGGTGCTCTCCTGAATCTGCGCCACGGGGATGGTCTCCGCCTCCATCGCCCGCGAGGGCACGGTGCGCTCGCGCATGTTCAGCGCGGCGTCCTTGACCACCAGGATGAGGCCGCCCGCGCCATGGGTGAGTGCCGCCTCGGCCTCCGCTGCCGGGTCTGCGGACTGATACTTGAGCGCGACGCGACCGCCCAGGCGCACGCCCTCGGGGAACCCCTTCGGCAGCCACACCAGGTCGGACGCCACATCGCCGCCTCCGGCGCATCCGCCCGCCGCCTCGCGGAAATCCACGCCATAGACCAGCGCCACCTCGCCGCCGGTAACGGTCTGGCTGAAGCGGAGCACGGGCACGCCTGCGAGTTCCGCGTAGGCGACGGGGACGGCCTGGAAGAACGAGCCGTCGGGCGCGCCAGGCTGCAGGCCGAGCGCCTGCATCTGTTCGGCGATCCAGCGGGCGGCGGCCTCGGCGCCTGGGCTTCCGGCCCTGCGGCCCGCGTACTCCGGCGACGCCAGGCGGCGCACGATGTCCAGCGCGCGGTCGGCGCTGAAGGCCTGGGCCGCCCGGATCAGTTCCGCCGGCACGCCGCCCAGCCGCACCGCCGCCTGCCACTGCGGTTCCCACTCGGAGAACGGCATCCGCGCCGCCACCGAGAACGCCTGCGCAAATCCGCGCCCCTCGCCCAGGCTCCGAAGCAGACGGTTCAGGCTGTCCATCCCGAACTGGCGCACGAACTCGTCCACGAACATCCAGGACTGGCCGTAGTACAGGGTCGTGTCCTGTTCGTTCAGGTTGGAGTAGGTGGGCATGTTGGCCCAGTCCAGCAGTTTCTGCGTGCGTTGCGCCTCGCGCACAGCGGGCACATAGCGCGTCTGGAGCGAGGCGGCCGACTCCGGGGCCGCGCGCATGGCCTCAAACACGGCGACGCCCTCGTGCAGCCATTCCAGGTCAACGCCCAGGTCAAACAGGACGCGGTGCGTGAACTCGTGGGCGATGACGCTCGCGAAATCCATCCCCTTGGCGCCGACCCACAACTTGATCGCCTCGCCCGGCTCGTACCAGCCTTTGACCCACGAGGGCGCGGATGGGGGGATGGATGCCAGCATCACGGCCTGGTCGTCGTACAACTTGATTTCGGTGGGCGACGCGGGCGCGTGGGCCAGGTCGCCCGTTACCTGCGCGAAGGCCCGTTCGGCCGCATTGAGCACCGACAGGGCCACGTCCTGCGTCGTGGGTGCGGCGTACTTGACCACGAAGTGCTCGCCCTGCTCCACCGTCCAATCAGGCCCTGCCAGCACCCAGCGGTCGCCCGCTCGGATGAATCGGGCCGCGTAGGACGCCTGTACCGTCTTGCCGCCGTCTTTGAGCGTGGCGGCGGTCTGCAGGTTGGCCAGCGCGCCCCGTTCGTCCAGCGCGACGAGTTGCGCCTTCAGCGTGTAGGCGCTCACGGGGTGCCTGGCGAGATCGTCAAACCAGTGGCCCTCTTCGGCCAGGAACGCGGCGTCGCCGGGGTTCACGGTGGCCAGGAATGCGGCCTTGTCGCCGGCCTGGACCGCCTGCTCGCGTTGGCTCAGCACCTCGTCTATGCCCGCGCGCGCCTGGGTCAGCGGGGCAAGCACCGCGGATTCCCACGCCTGGGCGAACGCTTCGGGCGTCGTGCCCAGGGCGGCGAAGGCCCCCTCTTGCGCTCCCGTTCGGCCCCAGGCCGCGCAGAACTTCCGCAGGCCGTCCGTCCCATACGTCTGCATGAAGAACTCGGTCAGGCTCCAGGCCACGGCGGCGCTCCGGCTGTCCAGGGCCTCGGCCGTGAGGGTGAGCACCTGCTGGGCCGAGACCGTGCCGTCCAGCAGGGGCGTCATCTCAAGGGACCGGGCACGTCTTGCGTCGGGGTCGCCGGCCGTCTCTACCCACTGCACGAGGCCGAGGCCAAGCCACGCCCCTTCGCGCAAGGGCATGCCCAACTCCGCGCGCACCATGTTCACGGCCGTGGGCGTGAGGGTTTCGGTCCGCGAGATGTGCCATCCTGGCAGGGGCGAGTAGGCGGCCGTGCCCGCACCGGCCAGCCACGCGAAGGTGTTTGCATCGGGGTACACCGTTACGGTAACGGGCTGCGGATTGCGCAGGCCGAGCGCGAGGGCTGCGCGGAGTCGCGCTTGGGCCAGGCGGTTGGCCCATTCCGCATCGTTTTCGTCCTGCCGCACCATCTGCACGGTCATGGCGGGCGCCTGAACCACGGCCGCAACGGGCCAGGTGGCGTACCACTCGGCTCCGCGGCGCACCATCTGGGCCGGGTACGAAGCGAGCACCGATCGGCGTCCGTCCTTGTCCACGGACGCGGCGGTGATTTCGGCCTGGGCCTTGTCGCCCGACACCAGCAGGCTGCTCACGGTCAGGGTGTAGCCCTGGCGGGCTTCCGCAGGGCGCGTGGCGAGCCAGTCCATCCCGGCGGCGCGCAATTCGGCGTCGGCGGGGTCCAGCGTGGCGGCGTAAGCCTGGGCGTCTCCGGCGGCGATGGCGCGGGCCTGGGCGTCCAGCAGGGCGCGCAGCCGCGGCCCCACCGTGGACAGCGCTATGGCCGCGTGCGAGGCAATGGCGCCGGCCTGGCGCAGGCGTTCGGGCTGGAGCGTTTCGGGCGTGTCCTGCGGCGTGTGGTAGTAGGGCACGTCGGCGTTGTCCCAGATGAGGAGCGCAGCAGGGACGTTGGCGCGGAGGAAGGCGGCGTGGTCGCTCCCGCCCTGGAAGGACACCTCGCCCGTCTGCACGCCGAACAAGGCAGCGCTGGCCTGCAACTGCCGCCCCACGGCGTTGTCGGAGCCGTCCAGCGTCAACACGCCATCGGACGCCAATCCCACCATGTCCATCTGGATCATGCCGAGGGTGGCGGTCAGCGGATAGCGCGGGTTTTGCACGTAGTGCTCGGCGCCCAGCAGCCCCTGCTCCTCGGCGTCCCACGCGGCAAAGAGCACCGTGGCGTCGGGGACGAAGCCGGCCTGCTGCCAGGAGCGCGCGATTTCCAGCAGGGCGGCCGTGCCCGAGGCATTGTCGTTGGCGCCGCGGTAGATGTCGCCGTTGGCGTCGCTGCCCAGGTGGTCGTAGTGCGCGCCGATGATGACCACCTTGTCGCGCAGGTTGGGGTCGCGGCCCGGCAACACGCCCAGGACGTTGCGGGCCTGCGCTTCCCCTGGCTCGTTGAGGTGCACTTCAAAGTGCGCCTGCACGTTGAGTTCCACGGGGCGATACAGCAGGGACAGGTCGTCCAGCGTGTAGCCGCTGTCGCTCAGAAGGGCCTGGGCTACCTGGGGCAGCACCAGAAGCGTGGGCAAACTGTCGGGCAGGTAGTTGGGCTGGCGGTACGTGCGGAGCCGGTCCACGCGGCTCTCGGCTTCGGTGAGCAGAATCAGCCCGCTAGCGCCGTGCTCCAGGGCTTGGCGGTACACCTCGTCGCTGGCCGAGAACTTGCAGAAGGCGATTTGCCCCGCCACGTCCGCGCCGCGAAAGTCCTCTGCGCGGCACTCGTTGACCCAAATCACGCGGCCGTCCGCCGTTCCGCCGCCGGCGTAGCCACCCCAGGCGAAGGCGAAGTCCTCGCGGTACACGAAGTCGTCGTACACGACGCCGGCGGTGGTGGTGAAGACGAACGTCGGGACGGCGGTGATTTCGGCGAAGGGGACGGTAAACGGCTGGAAGTAGCCGTCGGTTCCGGCGGGCTGGAGACCGAACTCCTGGAACTTCTGGGCGATGTAGTCGCCTGCGGCGCGCCCGCCATTCGTTCCGGGTTGGCGGCCGCCCAACTCCGGCGCGCACAATGCTTCCACGAAGTCCATCGCCTGTTCGGCGTCAAACATGCGCCCCACGGCCAGGAAGTCGCCGCCTGCCACGGCCGGGCCGGGCTCGCGCACCACGGGCTGTACGGCGGGCGTCTCCACAGGGGCGGGCGTGGGCTTGCCCGGCGCGGGCGTCGCGGTGGGGCGAGGCTTGCCGGCGACGGCCGTGGGGGCCGCGGCCATGGGCGCAGCCGAACGCCGGAGCGCCTGCGCGCCCGCCCAGATAAGCCCTGCCTCCGCGACGAGCAGCGCCGCGATGAGGGCGATGAGCACGTTTCGGTTGAGGTTGCGTAGTCGGTTCATGATGTCAGCCTTTGGCTCTCCGCCATCAGCCATTAGCCTGGCTTATGTCGGCCGTTGGCTAATGGCTATAGGCTAATGGCTCCCGGGTCTCCACACGGCGAGGCCCTCCAGGCCCGGGCTGTCCGGGAACGCGAACACGGCGCCGGTTCTCGTGTCCAGAATCCACAGGTTTCCATCGGGCAGCGAGCCCGGCCCCTGCCAGAAAAGCGAGTAGGAAAGATACACCCCATCGGGAGACCACGCGAGACTCTGCGGCGAGGACTGGCGGTCGCCCATGATTGGGAACACGGTGGCCGTCCCGTCTTCTATCGTGTAGATGTACAACACATACGCGGCCTGACTCTCGTCCCAGACGGCTGCCGCCAATCTCGCGCCATCGGGAGACCAGGCGAGATCCATGACGTACCCCCGATCCAGAAGCGCGTAGGCGCCTGTGCCATCGGGCCGCACCAGCCGAACCCCGTTGCCCTTTTCGGCGTCGGTGTACGCCAGCCACTCGCCCGTCGGCGACCAGCGCACCCGCGTCGCATCCGACGCAACAGGCGACAGCGTGCGGTTGGCCACGTTGTACACCCAGGCGGCGATGGGGATAGGCGCGCTCTCCGGCAAAGTCGGCGCGCGCCCCGGAGGGACGCTGACAACCCCCATGTACGCGATCAGGGCCAGCGACTGGCCATCGGGCGCCCAACTCACGCCGGTCGCGCTGACGGTGGGGGTGAGCGGGTGGGTCTCGGTGGCCAGGGTGGCCACGTTCACGATGACCAACTCGCTGGTGATGGGGCCGCCCTCGCGGCCGGGGAGCACCGTGCGCAGCCAGGCGACGCGCCGCCCGTCGGGTGACCAGGCAGGTTCGGGCCAGCCAAGCGCCGACATGTCACCGATGCGCCGCTCTACGGGCTTGTCTCCCTCCAGCGTCAGGAGGTACACGCCGGCGTTCTGGTCAACCCCGCCTGCCCGAGCCGACTGCGCGGATATGCGCACGAAGGCCAATTGCTTGCCATCGGGCGACCACACGGGCCAAGCCTCGTGTTCGGGCGTCTGGGTCAGCGGCCGGATGTTCTGCCCCGCCGCGTCTGCCAGGAACAAGTCCAGGCTGCCCCCGGTGCCGGTGGCTGCGTAGGCGATCTGCCGCACGCCCTGCGCCTCCGACGCGGGCCGCAGCCACAGGTACGCGACGGCCGCGGCGCTCAGGAGCACGCAGGCCCCCAGCGCGACGACGATGCGGGCGAGGAGGGTATTCAGTTTGTCTGGCGGTCGTTCGTTACTCATAAGCCATTAGCCTTTGGCCGTTCGCCATTAGCCGTTAGCCTGTAGCCCCTCGCCGTCGGTCAATGCCAAAGGCGAAAGGCTATCGGCGAAAGGCCATCGGCTAGTAGTGATACTGCCTGCTGGCCGTGATGAGGGCCAGGTTGACGATCTGACCCACCTTGCCGATGGCCGTCGTCTGCGCGTCATCGGGCGCGCCGCCCCGGAAGGCGGTGGGCCCCCCATGCCAGGCCAGCGTCGCCGACCTCTCGGCCAGTTCCTTGCAGTAGGCGTGCGCGCAGGCGCTTCCCCTGGCGATGGGAGCGCCCGCAACCTGGGCGCTGCGCTCCAGCAGGCCGCCCAGGGTGCTGCTCTTCGCATCCACGACGAGAGCGTCGTCGCCCGCCCCCACGCTGCCCAGGTGGATGACCGCGTTGCGCTCCAGCGAGCGGTAGGGCGTGAACTCGGCTAGGTATGTTTGCGCGCCGGACGTGTCGGAATACCCCGCTGCCCATGCCGCAAAGAGCACGGTGCGGCGCGGCTTGAACTGCTCGGCCTGCCACAGGCGGGCGATTTCCAGCAGGATGCCCACGCCCGCGGGGCCGTCGCTGGCGGTGAGGAACGGGCGGCCAGGGTCAGGCTCGGGCATGTCGTAGTGGGTGGACACCAGGAGCGCCTCCTTGTCCAGCGACGTGTCGTTCCCCGGCAGGATGCCCAGGACGTTGTAGCCGGTTCGTTCTTCCGGTTGGCCCAACTCCACGCGCACGCGCACCTGCACGGCCAACGGCTGGGCGAACCAGGGGCGTTCGGCGGATGACGCGGCGAATTCGTCCACCTGCGCCTGCAGGTCGGCCACGGTGAAGCCGGCCAATTGCAGCAGGCGGTCGGCCGCCTCGGGCCGCACGTGCAGGATGGGGAAGGTGGGCTTCTCCATGAAGCCGGGCTCGCCCGCCGCCCAGTCGGTGTGAGGCGCGGCATCGTCGGTGATGACGAGGATGGCCCGCGCGCCGCGAATCAGCGCCTCGGTATCAAAGGCAGCCGGCATGTTCTTGGCCAGAACCACCGCCACTTGCCCGCGCAAGTCCAGCCCACGGAACTGGGCGTAGGGCACGTTCTGGCGGGCGAAGCCGACGAAGGTCAGGGGGGCGTCGGCGCTGCCCGAGCCGCCGTGGCGGTACACCTGCTCGCCGAAGTCGGCCCCGTGCGCCAGGGCCACGGTCTGCCCTGCGGCCTCGGCTTCCAGCACGGGCGCGCTGCGGCGCGGCGCAACGACGCGGGTTACCGGCTGCAGGTAACTCTGGCCGCCCGCCGCAGGCAAGACGCCGCACGCTTGCATCTGCGCCGCGATGTATTCCGCCGCGGCTTTGGCCCCCTCGGTGCCGAAGCCCGGGTCGGCCTGCTGGAGTTCCACGATGCGCGCCGCGTGCTGTTGGGCGCTGTCGGCGTCAAACTGGCTGGCCAGTTTGGCGTAGGACACGCCGGGGCTGATCTGGCTCACGATGTACCAGGTGAGCAACGTGATGGCGGCCACCACGACCACCATGCGCTTGGAGATGAGCGCGGCGGTATTGACCCCGGCCTCGCGCACAATCCTCCGTAGCCCCTCGCCCGTCAGGTTGAAGCCCAACACGGCGACGAAGAAGGCCATGGCCGGCCAGAAGACCATCCACGGCGAGGTGCGGATGTAGGCGCGCGCGCCGGCCAGCATGGCCCCCCACTCGGGGACGTCGGCAATCGCCACCGTCCCGCCGAACCCCTCCGTCTGAGCGCCGCCGCCGATGAACACGCCCACGAATCCCAATTCGCCCAGGATCATCAGCACGGCGCCCATCTCCAGCAGGGTGAGCACCACTAGCGCCGGCAGCACGTTGGGCAGGATGTGCCGAACGATGATGCCGCCCTCGGTGAGGCCGATGACCCGCGCGCCTTCCACAAAGGGCTTCTCGCGCAGGCTCACAAACTCGCTGCGGATGTACTGGGCGATCTCGCCCCAACCCACCAGGCACAGCGCGATGAGGAATGCCGACAGCCCTCTGCGGATGTCCAGCGCCAGGATGAGGATCATGCCGGTCAGGAGCATGGGCAGCGAGGACAGGATTTCCACCATGCCCATGATGAGGCGATCCGCTAGCCCGCCTGACCGCCAGCCGGCTACCGCTCCCAGCCCGAATCCCAGCAGCAGCCGCGCCATGGTTACGAAGAGACAGGCCACGAGGGTGTTGCGCGCGCCGTACAGGAGCAGGCTCAACACGTCCCGCCCCCACTGATCCGAACCTAGCGGGAACTCGTCGGATGGGGGGAAGGGCGGGAAGACCAACTGGCCGTTGATCATCTCGGACGAGCGCTGGGCCGACAGGTAGGGGTTCTGCGACGCGAATCGCGGCCCGACGACGGCCACCGCCAGCAGGAACAGCACGATGAGCATCCCTGCCATGAACGGGAAGTTCAGCGTGATGAGCCGCCAGCGGAAGCGCCCCGTGCGGACGGGCGCGTCGGGGGCATCGCGGCGTCGCTTGCGTATGGAATTGATCGCATCCGAAAGTCGTGCCATGCGAAAACCTTTGGCGGTTGGGCGGTTAGCAGTCAGCAATCAGTGTTCAGCGATCAGCGCACAGACAACTGTATGGTAGAGATGGTCGCCGACCGCTGACGGCTGATGGCTGATGGCTATGGGCTATGGGCTATAGGCTCTTTTTCAACCTCGGGTCCACATACCGATACGAGATGTCCAGCAGCAAGTTCACGAGCATGAACGTCAGCCCGATGACGAGGGCCATGCCCGCCACGCCGATGTCCTGGCGGTTGCGGATGGCGTCCAGCAAGGCCGCGCCGATGCCCGGCCACCCCAGGAAGTACTCCACGACGGGCAGGCTTCCCAGTGCAAACCGAAGCGACACGCCCAGCGCCGTCAGGATGGGCACGGCTGCGTTCGGGTAGGCGTGGCCGCGCGTTACCATCGTGTCGTACAGCCCTTTGGCGTGGGCGGTTCGGATGTAGTCCTGCTCCAGGATGTCCGAGAAGTTCATGTAGGCGATGCGGGCCAGGTGCGCCAGCGGCCGCGCTGCCAACACCAGCGTCGGGATGACCAGGTGGGCGTCCCACCCGAACCCGCCGACCGGCACCAGCCGCACGCCGGTGGCCCGGAACCAGTAGATTTCGGCGATTTGGAGCAGCGCCGCCGCGAAGAAACTGGGCACCGAGACCCCGATGAGGGTCAGCGTCATCGTCCCGAGCGACACCGGCGACCGGCGATGGATGGCCGCAAACACGCCCACGGGGATGCCGATGAGCGCGGCGACTACGAGCGAGATGAGCAGCAGGCCCATGCTTTTGGGGTAGGTGTCGCCGATCATCTGCGCCACGCTCACCTGCCGCGCCGTTCGCCCCGAGCGCACCGTGATGGTACCCATGTCGCCGTGCAGGAGATTGCCCACGTAGTCCACGGTGGACGTCCATGCGTACTCGGCGGCGGGAAGCGGGTTGTACGACGGCGCGGGCGACGTGGAGTTGCGCGCCATGCGCATCCCGAAGAACGCGAAGAACACAATCCCCAGGCTGACCGCCAGGATGAAGGCCAGGCGTTTGAGCGCGAATCGGATCATCGGACTCCCTGTGCGTGTCGCTATGCATCCAGTATATGCGGGAGGGCGCTTTCTGGCAAGGGCGCTCACAATAAATACGCCTGGCATAAGCCGCAGGTTCAACCCGCCGAACATCCGCCGTTGCGAGGCGGCGGTGCTTGGCCGGGGTGGGGATGGGTGAGGTAGAGACAGTTCGCAGGGCAGCCTTCCATAGCCGCCAAATAGGTGCGACGCACTTCCGGAAGTGCGTCGCACGAGTATTCTCACCGCGGAGACCGGCGAGAACGCGGAGAATTCAGCGTAAATCTCTGTGGTCTCCGCACGCTCCGCGGTGAATCAGGGTTCGTAGGGCGGCTTTCCATAGCCGCCGAGGGCAGGGGCCGGTACGGAAACCTGCCCTACTGCCGGGTGCTTGCGGGACTTGACATGCGCGCAAAGATATGTTATAAAGATTGCAGTCTGTCTGAGAGTGGGACGCGGACCTCGCTGGTCGCCCTCGCGCCGCCCTCGCTCTAATCCGCTGCACCCATGACGGCCGGGCAGTAGACGCATCCGGCCCCGCTTTTCGGGTTTCCTCGCGGCTGCGACGCCGCAAAGAAGTGGCCATCGGAGAGCAAAGGCTTCTCGCTGCTACACATCGGATCGGGCCAATCGTCGGAGATCTCTGGGCTAAGATTGTGAAGGAGGTGCACGATGAAAGGCAGATGGACATTCGTTGGCGGTATGGTGGTGTTCCTGCTGGCCCTGGGCGCTGTGTTCGCGCATGCCCAGGGGGCGGCGCCGGAGGGACAGGCAGACGGGCCGGACATCGGTGGCGCCATGCGTGGTGCGATCCCATTCTACACCTCTGGCGACATTCCTAGTGATGATCAGCATCCCACCCTGAATGGCGGTTCCGAGCGTCGCGTGTACATGGGGGATGATTGCTACTACGAGCAGGCCCTGCAGTTTCCCACGTCCACGCGCACGCCGACGCGTACACCGACCCGCACCCCCACGCGCACGCGTACACCCACCCGCACGCCCGCCGACATTCCCGACTTGGGCGACGCGCCCGACAGCACCAACTCCTTCGGCTACGCAATGAGCGCGTATCCGGGGGTCAAGGCGGAGTTTCCGACGGTGTTCGCGAGCGCCGTCGGTGGACGGGCCGGCCCGCTGCACCGCAATGAAACCCTGCTGTTCTACCTGGGCGAGTCCATCAGCAGGGAGGAGGAGGCAGACACCGGCCCCGACGCGGACGGCGAGAACAACATCAATCCGAAAGAAGACATGGCGGATCTGGACCGCCGGGATGATGGCCTCAAACTGCCCGCCAGCCTGCCTCACTGCGAGGCGATCGTTTTGGAGTATGCGGTAACCGTGCGGGCTGGCGCGCCGAAGGAAGTCTATCTCAACGTGTGGCTGGACTGGGACCGCAATGGGCAGTGGGGCGAAGTCCCGCTGTGCCCAGGCGACATACCGGCACCCGAGTGGGCGGTCAAGAACGAGGTGGTGAGCTTGCCAACTAAACCGGGCTTCTATGAGATGACGACGCCCAAGTTCCTGGTGTACAATCCTGACCCGAGCCAAGACCTGTGGGTGCGCATTACAATCAGCGATGAAGAAGCCCCAGATGCCGATGGGAGCGGGCCAGAGAAGGGCTGGGCCTACGGCGAGACGGAGGACTACCGCTTCCGGGGTGTGCTCACTCCCACACCGACGCCCACGCGCACGCCGACCCGCACGCCGACGCTCACGCCGACGCGCACGCGCACACCGACGCCCACGCCCACGCGCACGCCGACGCGAACACCGACCCGCACGCGTACACCCACCCGCACACCCACGCGCACCCCAACGCCCGTTGGGAGTTGCTTTGATGGAATCCGAAACGGTAGCGAGACGGGGATTGATTGCGGGGGCCGTTGCCCGCCGTGCGACCGCTGCCAAATGTCCACATTGCCCAGCCGCTTTGACTGGCGGGACTACTACACGTTTCCTCCGGTGAGAAACCAGCAAACCTGTGGCGGATGCTGGGCATTTGCCACCATCGGCGCGATGGACCTGACGCACGTGGTGGAGACCGGCCAAGCGATAGATTTGTCGGAGCAAGATCTGATCTCCGGCTGCTATTCCCGCGCGGATTGCGAAGGGCGCGAGGCTTCGGAAGATGCCCGAAGGGACACGTTCTCGCACGTGAGGAATTTGGGCGTTGTGGATGAGGATTGTTTTCCGTTTCAGTCGGGGGCTTGTCGGGGTTCTGACGCTCCCTGTCTCTGCAACTGCAGCGGTGGCGCGTGCGCCAATCCATGCGGTTGCGTCCGGTGCGCTGGCTGGACGGGCAGATTGTGGACGATCGCGGACTACGGGCACGTGGGCAGCGACCGGACGGCGATCAAGAGGGCGCTCCTGTGCCATGGGCCGCTCCAAGCCTGTGGCGGCGGCCACTGCATCGTGATCGTCGGCTGGGACGATGCCATGAATGTGTGGATCATCCGAAACAGTTGGGGCGCAGGCTGGCCTTCGCCCGAGGATCACATCCCTGGGTCTAACGGATACGGCTTGGTGCCCTATGACTATTCCTGGTGCGGGGATGCGTATTATGTGGCCGGCGTGTCTGGGGGGTTCCAACTGGATTTTGAGGAAAACGACGGATTGGCAGCGGGAGACGTGGATGGCGACGGCTGGGCCGAGATCGTCCACGGAGATCGGGGCGATGTAGTCCACATCCTGGGCCAGTGGGGGAACCTTGAGCGCTCGTTCGGCCTTGACTTTGAAGAGTATGATGGCTTCGCGGTGGGCGATGTGGATGGGGACGGTCGGGCCGAGATCGTCCAGGGAGACCGTTCCGCCGACAGGATTCGCGTGTTCAACATGAGCGGAACCGAGGTCCTGTCCTTCGCGCGCGATTTTGAAGGGGGCGATGGACTGGCTGTGGGAGATGTGAACGGCGATGGAAGGGCCGAGTTCATCCACGGAGACCGCTCGGACGATCGGATTCGGGTGTTTGACCTGCGTGTGTTTGAAATCGCGTCCATCAGGCGCGATTATGAAGGGTGGGACGGTTTG
>JACIWU010000057.1 GCA_014360805.1 Chloroflexota bacterium | reverse complement strand
GAACGAGAGGACCGCAGAGACGCGGGCCAGGACTTGTATAGGCGGCTCTTGCGCCGCCGGGTTTTTTGGAATAGACTCTTGCAGAGAGGGATGCAATGCTAAGATACATCGTGCGACGACTTTTGTGGATGATCCCGGTATTGCTGTTCATTTCTATTGTAACATTCGCCTTGTCGCACGCAGTGCCCGGGGGGCCGTTTGACCGCGAGAAAAAACTCCCGCCCGAGGTCGTAGCCAACCTGGAAAAATACTACGGTCTGGACAAGCCTCTCTATCAGCAATACCTGACCTATATTGGCAATATCCTCACAAAGTTTGATTTTGGCCCGTCCATGCGGCAGCGTGGTCGCACTGTAAATGAGATTTTCGCCGCACATCTGCCGATTTCGGCGCAACTGGGCGTGTTGGCGCTTCTTGTCGCGCTCATCATCGGTATTCCGCTTGGCATCGTCGCTGCGCTCAAACAGAATACATTCTGGGATTATCTCGGCATGGGGGTTGCGGTGTTCGGCGTTTCGGTGCCGAACATCGTGCTGGGACCACTGCTCATCTGGATCTTCGCGTTGGCATTGGGCTGGCTGCCGGTTGCGGGCTGGGGCAAGCCCTCCCAGATGGTGCTACCGTCTATCGCGCTGGGGCTGGGCTCTTCGGCCATCATCGGGCGGCTCACGCGGGCTAGCATGTTGCAGGTGATCCGCGAGGACTACATCCGCACGGCTCGTGCCAAGGGGCTGACCGAACGCGTCATCATGATCCGCCACGCCCTGAAGAACGCGTTCATCCCTGTGGCCACGGTGCTGGGCCCCATGTTCGCCGCGCTGGTTACCGGCACCTTCGTGGTGGAGCAGATTTTCGCGATTCCAGGGATGGGCAAGTACTTCATCACCAGCGTAACCAACCGCGATTACGCGGTGGTGATGGGGACTACCCTTCTGTATGCGGTGTTCCTGGTGTTTGCGAACCTTGCCGTGGATATCACCTACGCGTTCCTGGATCCGCGTATTCGCTATACCTAACTTGAGATCCCTTCCCAGTCCCACGTGCCAGGTGCAGATGGCAATCGCGGGAATCGGGGCTGGGAATGCGAGGAGGAGATCGCATGACTGTTCAAGAGCGAGCCGCCAGCCGATTGGCGGTACGCGAGCAACGCGAGACCAACCTGTGGGCCGACGCGTTTCGGCGCCTGATCCGCAACCGCGCCGCGCTCGTGGGTGGCCTCATCGTCATCGGGCTAATCCTCGTGGCGGTTTTCGCACCGCAGATTGCGCCGATGCACTATGCCGAGGGCGATTCGTACAACGCCGAGACCGTGCCCGCATGGCTGGTTCCGTTCCTGCCGATCAAGAACATCCAGGCGTATGCGAAGATCAACAACGACTTCCTGTTCGGTTCGGACGAACTGGGTCGGGATATCCTGAGCCGCATCATCTACGGCACGCGCGTGTCGCTGCCGGTGGGGTTCATGGGCGCGCTCACGGCGCTTGTTATCGGGCTAGTATATGGCTGCATCTCCGGCTACTATGGCGGTAAAGTGGATAACATCATGATGCGCATCGTGGACATCATGTACGCATTCCCCACGATGCTCCTCATCATCCTGCTCATGGCGTTTTTCAAGTCTACCTTCGCCCAGGTGCAGGAGCCGGGCACCATCGCCTACACGTTCAACCAAATCAACAAGGTCGTAGACCGATTCCTGGGATTGCAAGGCGGGGGCATGTTGTTCATCTTTATGGGCATCGGCCTGACGGCGTGGATGGGCATGGCGCGTCTGGCCCGCGGGCAGATTCTGTCGCTCAAGGAGAAGGAGTTCATAGAGGCGGCCCATACCGTGGGCGCAGGCGATTTGCGCATCATCGTGCGCCACATCCTGCCCAACATCCTCGGCCCGTGCATCGTCGCCGAGACCCTTGCCATCCCGGGCTACATCAACTACGAGGTCTTCCTCAGTTTCATCGGTCTGGGGGTTGACGCGCCGACGCCGTCGTGGGGCTCCATGATCTCGGAGGGGTCGCGCGCCATCCGCTCCTATCCACACATGATCCTGTTCCCGGCGCTAGCGCTGTCCATCACCATGTTCGCGTTCAACTTCCTGGGCGACGGCCTGCGGGACGCGCTGGATCCGCGCATGCGAGGCACAACCTAATCGCAATCTCGGGCAAAGGGCGCGTTGAGCGTGGGGCGACATTGTAGACGAGCATGTATCCGAGAAGACCGCAGGGCCTGTGGAGGACTAGGTTCACGGGCCTGCGGTCTTTGCCTTGTGCGCGGGGGGCGGTGAGGCGCTATGTCTGACCTTCTTCAGCCTCGCCCCCAAAGACCTGCTCCGAAGCGGCTGTGGCTCTGGATCCTTGTGGGCGTCATCGTGGTCGGCTGCCTGGGCCTGGCGTGCGCGACGGGTGGGGTGGTGTGGCTGATTTCTTCGGGCCGCATCACCCTGGGCAGGACGACGCCGTCGGCGGCCACCCCTGGCCCGCGGCCCCCGGGCCGGGCGACGCTGGACCTGCGGCTCATGGCAGACCGCCCGACTACGCTGGACCCGGCGATGGTGGAGGACAGCGCCTCTGCCGAGTACGTGGACAAAATCTACTCCGGCCTGGTGGGCCTGGACGCAGATTTGAACGTCGTGCCGGACATCGCCGAGCGCTGGGAGGTCAGCGCCGACGGCACCGTGTACACGTTCTACCTGCGGTCCAACGTGTACTTTCACAACGGCCGAAAGGCCACCGCGCAGGATTTCAAGTATTCCGTTGAGCGGGCCTGCGACCCGGCCACGCGCTCGCCTGTCGCGAGGACGTACCTGGGCGACATCGTGGGCGCGGAGGACAAACTGGACGGGCGCGCCACCGAGGTCCGCGGCGTGCAGGTCCTAGACGACGCGACGGTTCGCATCACCATACGGGCCGCCAGGGCGTCATTCCTGGCGAAGTTGACCTACCCCACGGGCTTCTTCGTGGCCAAAGAGGAGGTTCAGTCGGGCCCCTCGTGGTGGCGCAACCCCGTCGGGACGGGGCCGTTCCGATTCCGGTCGTGGGATAGCCAGCAGGTGGTGCTGGAGCGCAACGACCGCTACTACCAGCCGTTGGGCGACGTGCGCACCGTTACGTTCCTGTTCGGCGGGGGCGCGCCGGTAACGATGTACGAGCAGGGCGAGTTGGACGCCGCTCCCGTGGGCGTGGCCGACATTGAGCGCGTGCTGGATCCGGCCAACCCGCTCCATCTAGAGGTGCAGGAGACGCCTCTCCTGTACACCCAGTACGTGGGGTTCAACGTTGAGCGGCCGCCGTTTGACGACCCGATGGTGCGCCGCGCGTTTGCACTCGCCACGAACAAGCAGGCCATGGCCGACGTGTTCTTCAAGCGCACGCGCGTGCCGGCCCTGGGAATCCTGCCGCCCGGAATGCCCGGCTACAACGAGCGCCTGCAGCCGATTCCCTTTGACCCGGAGCAGGCCCGCCAGGCGCTGAAGGCGTCGCGCTACGGGTCGGCGGGCAATCTGCCGCCCATCACGCTCACCGTAACGGGGGAGGGGGCCACCAACTCGTTCGCCAAACTGCTGGCGGGAATGTACGAGGAAGCCCTGGGGGTGCATCTGGACATAGAGCAGGTGGATTGGCCCACGTACCTGCAGGAACTTAACGCGCACAAACTCCAGATGTTCACGCTGGCGTGGAGCGCCGACTATCCGGATCCTGAGAACTTCCTGGAGACGCAGTTTCACTCCAAGAGCGAACTGAACAACACCGGCTACAGCAATCCGGACGTGGACCGCCTGCTGGAGCAGGCCATGACCGAGAGCGACACGGCGACGCGCCTGGCTCTGTACCAGCAAGCGGAACAGCGCATCGTGGACGACGCGCCGTGGATTCCGCTGTTCCACGGGCTGGACTACACGCTGGTGAAGCCCTACCTGCGGGGGCTGAAGGTTACGGCGCAGGGGAACTATCATCTGGTTTCCGTCGTTGCGGCGACGCAATAGCGGGCAAAACGAGGGCGCAACTTGCTAATCTTGCGGTTCCTGTGTACAATGCAAGGCGTTGTCGCAGGTGCCCCAAGAGCGGCTGCTATTATCCCTGTGGAGGAGTACTAATGGGAACTATTCTGGAAGTGAAGGGACTCAAGACCCAGTTCTTCACTCAAGATGGCATCGTCCACGCGGTGAACGGGATTTCGTACACGGTGGACGAGGGCGAGACGCTGGGCATCGTGGGCGAGAGCGGGTGCGGCAAGAGCGTGAGCGTGCTGTCCGTCATGCGCCTGATTCCCCAGCCGCCGGGGAAGATCGTCGGGGGGCAGGTGATCTTTGAGGGGCGCGACCTGCTCAAACTGAGCGAAGACGAGATGCGGCAGGTGCGCGGCAACAAGATCTCCATGGTGTTTCAGGACCCCATGACCTCCCTGAACCCAGTGCTGACCATCGCCCGCCAGATGACCGAGGGGATGGAACTCCACCTGGGGCTGGATCACCAGCAGGCCCGCAAGCGCGCCATTGAACTCCTGGAAATGGTCAACATCCCCCAGGCCAAGGACCGCATTGACGATTACCCGCACCAGTTCTCGGGCGGCATGCGCCAGCGCGTGATGATCGCCATGGGCCTGTCGTGCAACCCCCAACTCCTCATCGCCGACGAGCCGACGACCGCGCTGGACGTTACCATCCAGGCGCAGATTCTGGATCTGGTACGCGACCTGAAGCAGAAGATCGGCATGGCCATCATCTGGATCACCCACGACCTGGGCATCATCGCTGGCCTTGCGGACCGCGTTGCGGTCATGTACGCGGGCTACATCATAGAGTCGGCCCCCGTGAAGGAAATCTACGGCGATCCACGCCACCCGTACACGCTGGGCCTGCTCGGTTCTATCCCCCGCCTAGATGCCGAGCGTAAGAAGAAACTCACGCCCATTGAAGGCTCTCCACCGGACTTGATTGAGCCGGACCCCGGCTGCCCATTCGCGCCGCGGTGTCGGTTCGCCATTGAGCAGTGCATGGTAGAGAACCCAACCCTTCAGCCGGTGGCCTTGAACCACTACGTGGCCTGCTGGGTGGATACCAAGAGAGGAGTGGCGTAAGATGGCTGAAGCAGAAGTGCTCGTGAAGGTTGAAGGCCTCAAGATGTATTTTCCGATCACGCAGGGTATCGTGATCCAGCGCCACATCGGCGACATCAAGGCGGTGGACGGGATAGATTTCTTCATCCGCCGGGGCGAAACCCTGGGCCTGGTGGGCGAAAGCGGCTGCGGCAAGTCCACGACGGGCCGGGCCGTCCTGCAACTCTATCGCCCCACGGCCGGGCACGTGTGGTTTGAAGGCCAAGACCTGACCAAGATGAAGGGCGAGAAACTCCGCCAGATGCGCCGCAAGATGCAGATGATCTTCCAGGACCCGTATGCGTCGCTCAACCCGCGTATGACGGTGGGCAACATCATCGGCGAGCCCCTGGAGGTGCACAACATCCTCCGCGGCAAGGCGCTGAAAGAGCGCGTGCAAGAACTCTTGCAGGTCGTGGGCCTGAACCCCTATTTCATCAACCGCTATCCTCACGAGTTCTCGGGCGGGCAGCGACAGCGCATCGGCATCGCACGCGCCCTCGCCGTCCAGCCTTCCTTCATCGTCTGCGACGAGCCCATTTCGGCGCTGGACGTGTCCATCCAGGCGCAGATCATCAACCTACTGGAAGAGTTGCAGGACCAATTCGGCCTGACGTACCTGTTCATCGCCCACGACTTGAGCGTGGTGCGCCACATCAGCAACCGCGTGGCCGTCATGTACCTGGGCAAACTCATGGAGATGACGACGAGCCTGGAACTGTACAAGAACCCGCTGCACCCGTACACCAAGGCGCTGCTTTCCGCGGTGCCCATCCCCGACCCGGTGGTGGAGGAGAAGCGCAAGCGCATCATCCTGGAGGGCGACGTGCCCAGCCCCGCCAACCCGCCCAAGGGGTGCAACTTCGTTACCCGCTGCCCCATGCGGATGGACATCTGCAAGGAGCAGGAGCCCGAATTCCGCGACGTGGGCGGCGAGCACTTCGTGGCGTGTTGGCGCGTTTCGTAGCATCCCGTTCGCGCAGACCCAAAAGCCTCTCCGCGATGGAGGGGCTTTTGTTTGCGCCCGGTGGCGGCTCTGACCGGAGGTGAAGATGACCCCATTGGCATGTGTGGACGAAGCCGAATACGCGCAATTGGCGCGGGCCTTCGGCCCGTGCGTCCGCATGGTCTGCGAGATTCCCATGTCGGCCGCGAGCCTGGACAACTGGGCGGAACGTATCACGCCAGGCCGGCGAGGTGAAGTGGGCATGGTCATCGTGAACCCGGCGGGCAGAGTGCTCACGCATACGAAGTCCTTCTACCCGGCGGGCATCTTTCGCATCCCGACCGGCGGCATCGGCCACGACGAGCGTGTGCTGGACGCCCTGCGCCGCGAGTTGTGGGAGGAGACGGGGCTGGACGCTGAGGTGCAGCGCCTGCTGGCCGTTCTGGAGTACCGCTTCACTCACGACGCGCGCGAGGTTCGCTTCGCGACCTATCTGTTCCTGCTGCGCGCTGATGGGCGAGAGCCGCGCCTTCAGGACGCGAATGAGCGCATCGCCGCATTCCGACAGGACGACATCGCGGGCCTGCGGCGCATCGCCGAGCAGTTGGAGGGCCTGTCCGGAGACTGGAACGATTGGGGCCGATTTCGGGCGGTGGCTCATCGCGTGGCCGCCGAGGTCCTGGGCACATAACAGGGGCGATGGGTGCGGGGCCGTACCCGTCGGGTCGGCGCTCGCACGTCTCGCCCCTTGCCAAACCGGCCGCGAAGGGCCGGGGGAGGCAGCGGCGATCGGGCCGCTGCGGGTTCATGTTATCCGCTTTCGGCGCGAGGTCAAATCGCACCCTTGACGCCGTGAAACAAATGTGCTATTCTCTCATCCGACGCCGCGCGGTCTGACCTTCCGGCGGCGAGCCTTGCACAGGAGGTGCGGGTTTGTTCCCCAACATGTCAAACGCCTGGCGCGAGGTACTGGAGCGCATCTTCGCGGGCTTCCGGGCGCAGGACAACGCTACGCCAGAGTGGCTGGTGAATCCGAAGACGGGGCGCCGACTGAAACTGGACCGCTACTACCCGGACGCGGGCATCGCATTCCGCTTCGTGGGCAGCACGGGCAAGCGCAAAGCGCCCGTGTCCGAGCAGGAACTGGCCGAAGAGGCCCACCGCGAAGCCGTCCGCGAGACGCTGTGCCAGGAGGCAGGCGTCCACCTGATCACCATTGACCTCTACGAGAGCGAACCCCGGGATGTGCTGGAGGAGATACGCACCGCCCTCAGCCGCGCGTCGCGGCAACTGGCCCAGGGCGACCGTCCCCAGCGGGTCAAGGCCGACCTGAGCCTGCGCCTGGCGCGGGCGCGGCAGGCGTGCGACCGGCTGGCCCCCCGCGTGCGTTCTCACGAAGACTTGGCGACGTTCGCCCAACTGTGGGAGGACCGCCAGTACGTGCAGGCGGCCAAGCCAGCGGCAAGCGCGCCGCCAGCCCGAGTAGAGAACCCATTTGCGGTGGGGATGCGCGTGGAGCATGAACGGTTTGGGGCGGGGCGCGTGGTGGATGTGCGCGAGGATTCGGCGGGCATCATGGTCAAGGTTCAGTTTGACGATGGCAACGAAAGGACGTTCCTGCTCCACCTGGTTGTGGACAAGATGAAGCCCCGAAAGTGAGGGGGCGCATGAGCGTGTCGGCGTTGCTGGAGGAACTGGAACGCGTGCCGCACTTCGCGCGGAACGTTACGGCGTGGAGGCGGCAGGAGCCGCAGGCGGCGCGCCTGGCTCCGCTTCCGGCAGAATGCCATCCGGACTTGGCCGCCGCGCTGGAGGCGAAGGGGATTCGCGGCCTGTACGCGCACCAGGCGCTCGCCTGGCAGGCGGCGCGGCAGGGCCGCCACCTGGCTGTGGTTACGCCGACGGCGTCGGGCAAGACCCTGTGCTACAACCTGCCGGTGCTGGATGCGCTGCTTCGGGATTCGCGTGCGCGGGCCTTGTATCTCTTCCCGACCAAGGCGCTGTCGCGGGATCAACTGACCGAACTGGAAGACCTGGCCTCTCGCATGTCGGCTTCGCGCATCGCGCCGGCCGTGTACGACGGTGATACCCCCACGGGCGCGCGGGCGGGCATCCGCCGGACGGCGCGCATCGTCATCACCAACCCCGACATGCTCCATCGGGGCATCCTGCCCCACCACACCAACTGGATGGGCTTCTTCCAGAATCTGCGCTTCGTCGTCCTGGATGAAGTCCACACGTATCGCGGGGTGTTCGGCAGCCACGTGGCCAACGTCTTGCGGCGGCTGAAGCGGGTGTGCGCGTTCTACGGCGCGTCGCCTCAATTCATCTGTTCCTCGGCGACCATCGGCAACCCACTGGAACTCTCGCGCCGACTGGTGGAGGAGGACATCGTCCTGATTGACGAGGACGGCTCGCCCAAGGGCGAAAAGCACCTGGTGTTCTACAACCCGCCGTTGCTGGACGCTGAGACGGGCCTGCGCCGCGCCGCGCTCCTGGAGGCGGTGGCCCTGGCGGCGCGCGCCGTGGAGATGGACGTGCAGACCATCGTGTTCGCCCGCTCCCGCCAGTCCGCCGAAGTGCTGCTGACGTACCTTCGCGATGCCGTCCGCAAGCGGAAGCGCAACCCCGACGCCGTGCACGGCTATCGCGGCGGCTACCTTCCGCGCGAGCGGCGCGAGATTGAGAAGGCGCTGCGCGAGGGAGCGGCGCGCGCGGTCGTGTCCACCAACGCGCTGGAACTGGGCATAGACATCGGCCATCTGGAAGCCTGCATCATGGCGGGCTACCCTGGCACCATCGCCAGCACCTGGCAGCAGGCGGGCCGCGCGGGGCGACGCAAGGGCGCATCGGTGGCCGTCCTGGTGGCCAGCGCCGACCCGCTGGATCAGTACATCGTGCGGCATCCGGACTATTTCTTCGGCCGCTCGCCCGAACACGCGCTCATCCACCCCGACAACCCGCGCATTCTGGAAAGCCACGTCCGCTGCGCCGCGTTTGAACTCCCGTTCCGCGACGGCGAGACCCTGGGGGCGGCAGAGGCCACGCCCGACATCCTGGCGCGCCTGGAGCAAGAGGGAGTGCTGCGCCATGCCGCCGGCACGTGGTACTGGATGAGCGAGGCGTATCCCGCCGATGCGCTGTCGCTGCGGGTGGCCGACGCCGAGGCCTTCACGGTGGAATCGGTGGACGAGGGGGGCAAGCCCTGCGCCATCGGCGTCGTGGATCGGGCGTCGGCGCCGAGGTTTCTGTATCCGGGCGCTGTGTACATGCACGAGGGGCGGCAGTACCTGGTGGAAAGCGTCCAGTGGGAGGAGGGCCGGGCCAGGGTGCGGCCCGAGCCGGTGGACTACTACACGGACGCAATGGGCACCAGCGACGTTTCGGTGCTGCGCGTGGCCCAGGAAGACCCCGTCGCCGGCAGAGGCTTCGGCGACGTGCGGGTGGTCCGCCGGGTTACGGGCTATCGCAAGGTCAAGATGTACACCCACGAGACGCTGGGCTGGGGCGAGGTCAACCTGCCGGAGCAGAGCATGGACACGACGGCCTACTGGCTCACCGTGCCCGATGCGGCGCTGGACAATCTGCGGGCGGCGGGGGCGTGGGACGTGGAGCCGATCGCCGACTACGGCCCCAACTGGGAGGCGCAGCGCGAACTGGCCCGCCAGCGGGACGGCTACCGGTGCCGATTGTGCGGCGCTCCCGAGAGGCCCGGCCGCCGCCACGACGTTCACCACCTCATCCCGTTCCGCGAGTTTGGGTATGTGCCTGGGGAGAACGACCGCTATCGGCAGGCGAACGATTTGGGCAATCTCATCACCGTGTGCCACATTTGCCACACGCGCATTGAGACGTCCAAGGCCGCCGAGGGTGGGCTGCATGGGCTGGCCCACGTCCTGGTGCACCTGGCCCCGCTGTTCCTGATGGCCGCGCCGCAGGATTTGGGCGTGAGCGCGTCGGTGCAGGCGCCGGACACGCGCCGGCCCACCATCTACCTGTACGACGACGTGCCGGGCGGGGTGGGGTTCGCGGAACGTTTGTACGAACTCCACCGAGATTTGCTCCGCGCGGCGGAGGAACTCGTTGCCGCCTGCCCATGCAGCGACGGCTGCCCGTCATGCGTGGGGCCGGTGGATGACCCCGACGCCCAGACCAAGTCGCACACGCTCCTGCTGGTGCGAGAGATGCTGCGGTTGGGCGCGAGTTGAACAAACCGCCCACCTGCGGTACAATGACGCTCGGGCCAAAAGGAGCGGAATTGCCGACACCGGTTACGCATCTCGTCATCGCGAAGCATATTCTGGACGCGCACCCCGAACTGGTGCCCCAGGGCGGCGATCCTGCCCTCGGAGCGTTTCTGCTTGGCAGCACGCTGGCGGAGGTGCGCGTGCTGACGGGCGAGCCGCGCGCCGCCACGCACTTCCTGCGCCTGCCACCACAGCGCGGCGATTCGGGCATCCGCGCCATACTGAGCGCTCACCCGCACCTCGCCGACCTGGACGGCGCGGGAACTCGTGCGCGGCTGATGGTGGCAGGATACCTGGCCCACCTTCTGGCGGACGAGATTTGGCTTCGGCGCATCTACTGGCCGTACTTCAGGCACGCGATCGCCCGCCACGACTGGGAGAGGCTCCTGTGGCACGACCTGCTGCGTTCGCTGGTGGACCAGGAGGACCGGCCCGCCGTGCCCCGCGATTTTCGCCGCGCCCTGGAATCGGCCCCCCGCGTGAATCCGTTCCCGTTCATCTCGGAGCAGGCGCTGGACGGCTGGCGGCAGTTGCTCCTCCGCGAGTTGGAGTCGCCCGATTCATCGCCGACGTTCGCGCATTTTGCATCGCGCTACCAGTTGTCGGCCGAGGAGTTCGTCGCGCTGCTCCGCTCGTCGGAGCACATGGACCGCATACGGCGTGCGGTGCCGCAGGGCGCCATGGAGCGTTACCACGCCGAGGCCGCCCGTGTGGGCGCGGACCTGGTCGCGGCCTATCTGGCGGGCCGCGTGCGCGAATTCCCGCTCCCCCTTCTGGATCCGGACAACCCGGAGCCGTACGATGGGTAGTGTGTCGGTGGCAATTGCGCGACCCAGGCTACAGACGTCGGGTGCAGGTATGAAAACCAGCCCCTGCGCTCGCAATGGGTTGGCGGCACAACGCCAAAACACGTAGGGCGGCTTTCCATAGCCGCCGGAAACAGGGGGCAGGTATGGAAACCTGCCCTACACACAATGCGTTTCATGCTGCCACTCATCGGTCTGACCAACTTTCCACCGAAATGTATACACTACCGTACGATTCGTAGGGCGGCTTGCCCGCCCATTGCCAGCACGGAGGGTGCGTGATGAGGATTCTGGTTACCGGAGGTGCGGGCTACATCGGCAGCGTCGTGGCCGCGGAGTTGCTCGGCGCCGGCGAGGAGGTCATCGTCGTGGACAACCTGGCCCAGGGGCACCGCTCGGCTGTGCCACGGCAGGCGGCCTTTGAGCAGGGCGACCTGCGCGACAGGGCCTTCTTGGATCGCGTCTTCGCAACCCACAAGCCCGATGCCGTGATGCATTTCGCCGCCAACAGTCTGGTGGGCGAGTCGGTGGCCGACCCGATGCGCTATTTTCGCAACAACGTGGGCGGGGGGCTGACGCTGTTGGACGTGATGGTCGCGCACGGCGTGCGGAAGTTCATCCTGTCGTCCACGGCCAACCTGTTCGCAGCGCCGCGACGAATCCCCATCGGTGAGGATGAGCCTATCGTCCCGGGCAGCCCCTACGGCGAGACGAAGCATATCCTGGAGCGGATGCTGGCGTGGCTGGACGCGACCTGCGGGTTGCGCTACGCTGCGCTGCGTTACTTCAATGCCGCGGGCGCTACCGATGAGCGGGGCGAGGATCACCGCCCGGAGACCCATCTGATTCCCAGCGTCCTCCAGGTGGCGCTGGGCAAGCGCGACCATGTGCAAATCTACGGCGCCGACTATCCCACCCGCGACGGCACCTGCGTGCGCGACTATATCCACGTCGTGGATTTGGCCCAGGCGCACATCCTGGCGTTGCGCGCCCTGGATGAGAGCAGTCGCGTGTACAATCTGGGCAACGGGCGCGGGTTTACCGTGCTGGAGGTGATTGCGACGGTGCGGCGCGTTACCGGCCACCCGATTCCGGCGGTGGTGGCTCCGCGCAGGCCGGGCGATCCCCCGGAATTGGTCGCCAGTTCCGAGAAGATCGCCCGCGAACTCGGTTGGAGGCCGCGCTTCCCGGATTTGGAATCCATCGTCCGCAGCGCGTGGGAATGGCATCGGCGGTATCCGGATGGGTACCCGGAGTGAAGCGCGAATCACGCGAATCCGCACGAATAGATGACAGGCATTTGCGTTGTCGGTGGATTCCTACCCGAAGTGCATGGGAGGCAACTGTGAAGGTCGCGCTGAATGCATGGTTCGCAGACCAGCCTGCGACGGGCAGCGGGCAGTACACCGTCCGCCTGCTCCGGGCTCTGCTCGCGCTTGCACCCGAGTCGGAGTTTGTGCCGGTCGCGCCGCGAAAGGCGTCGCCCGTCCGCCGCGTCCTGGGAGAGAACCTGCACAAGGTGTGGTTTGAGCAGTGGGAGTTTCCCCGCGCGGCGCGAGATGCGGGCGCGGATGTGGCGCATGTGCCGTACTGGGGCGGGCCGATGCGATGCGCGACCCCTGTGGTGGTTACCATCCACGATCTCATCCCGCTCTTGTTGCCCGCGTACCGCGGCGACTGGCGGGTGCGGGCGTACATGCGGCTGGTGGCGGCGTCTGCGCGTCGCGCCGCGGCGGTGCTGACCGATTCGGAAGCCTCGCGGCGCGATATTCTCGCGCATCTGCATGTGAGTCCCGAACGGGTGCGCACGGTGTACCTGGCCGCCGACGAGGCGTACCGACCGCAGTCGCCCGCCGTGGTGGAGTCCGTCCGACAGCGGCTTGGGTTGCCGCCGCGCTATGTTCTGTACCTGGGCGGATTTGACGCGCGCAAGAACCTGCAGGGCGTGTTCGCGGCTTTCGCCCGCGTTGCGGCGCGTGTGCCCGATGCGCGGCTGGTGGTGGCGGGCCGCCTGCCCGCGCGCGACACGCCGTTCACGCCCGACCCGCGCCGCCTGGCCCGCGAGGCCGGCGTGGAAGACCGCACGGTTTTCGCCGGCTGGGTGGACGAGGCCGACAAGCCCGCGCTGTACGCGGGCGCCGATGCGTTCCTGTTCCCTTCTCGCTACGAGGGCTTTGGCCTGCCGCCGCTGGAGGCGATGGCCTGCGGGACGCCCGTGATCGCCAGCGACGCCGCGTCGCTGCCCGAAATCGTGGGCGAGGCGGGCTTGTTGTACAACCCCGACGACTGGGCGGGCATGGGCGAGGGGCTGCTCGCGCTGCTTGCCGATGACGCGATGCGCGCCGCCCTCGCGGAGAAGGCACTGGCCCAGGCGCGGAAGTTCTCCTGGGCGCGCACCGCCGAGGAGACGCTCCGCGCCTACGAATCTGCTCTGGGGAGGTGAACCCGTGCGAATGCGCGCCGCCACCGCTGTGCCACTGCTGCTTACGCTGGTTCTCCTGGCGGTTTCGTCCGCGTGTGGGGCGAAGCCGACCCCCACGCCGTCGCCCACGCCCACGCCCCGCGCCACGGCGACGCTCACCCTCCCGCCGCCGACCCCCACGCCTTTCTATACCCGCAGCCCGCTGATGACGGCGATAGCCGGCTTCACGCCCACGCCTGTGCAGTGCCAGGCCACGCCGCAGTGGGGGCTGGGGGACGTGTGGAACCTGGTCCGCGATTCGGTCGGGTGTCCGCTGGGGCCGCAGATGCCGTTCCAGGGGCAGAAATGCTCCTTCCAGTCGGGGCTGATGATCTGGCGAGGCGACCTGAAGGTGCTCTACGTGCTGTACTATTCCGGCGAGCCCAGGCTTGAGGTGTATCGGGACACCTACGCGGCGGGGGAGGCGACGCCTGTGCCCTTGCCCACGCCGACTCCCGCGTTGGGACTGCCGATGTCGGAGCCGACCGGTCCGTTCCAGAAACTGTGGCGCGAGGTGGAAGGCGTGCGCCAACGGCTAGGCTGGTGCGTGAGCGACGACCCGACGCAGGCCTGCCCCGTCCGGACGTTTGAGGGCATCGCCCAGGACTGCGAACGGGGCACGCTGCTTTGGGATCGCGAGGCGGCCTTCGCCCTGTTCTTTGCGGACATGACGTGGGAGATGTATTGAGCCCGAACGTTTTCATTTGACGGTGCTGCTGGAACCTTTGACGCCCTGGATACCTGTGGTATACTGATGTTGGAGCATAGGCACAGGTTTGTGTCATTGCAGCGGCTGCCAGCGGGCAGTGATGTTGTCAGAACCCGACCAGGCCGGTAGTGCGCGATCAGAGGGACTCGCGGTGTGAGTGGCGCATCATGCCAGACTTCCGCATCATCGGCGAGATCAAGGGCATTGAAACTATCGCCGTAGGCCGCAGCGTGTACGGCAAAGGCCGGTGGCGGAAGATGAAGGGTGTGGCCACGGTGCAACTTGCCGATGGTACGATTTGTGAGGCCGAGATTCACTGGTTTGAGGCGCATGGTATAGGGCGCAGGGATTTCAAGATCAAGAGGTTGATTCCATGAGTAAGTTCGTGCTTTGCGTCAATAATGCAAGCAATCCCGCCAGCCTCATCTTGGGCAAGGTCTATCGCCGGTTGCCCGACCCTGAGGCGGAAGCGCACGATATGATTCGCGTCCTTGATGAAGATAGGTCGGAGCCGGAGGGGTATCTGTATCCCGCATCCATGTTCGTGCCCATTGAGTTGCCAGAGGCGGCGGAGCGGGTTTTGATGGCCGCGAACACTTGATGGGCGTCGGCGGTCGGCCCGGCCGAGGGGACTCATGCCCCGAAGAGGCGCGGTCGCATCCGTACTCTCGCCCACGCATTCGCCAACCCCCTATTGGGAAACGTCCGGATGGGCGCGTAGCCGCGCATTCCCCTCTCGTGCCGCCAGCACCGCCGCCTGGTACTCGTCCTCGGTCAGCGGCGCGCCCGGCGGAAACGGCAGGACGTGATTCTGCAGGAGCGGGTCGGCGTCGGCGGCGATCAGGCCCGCGCGCACCCACCGCTCCCACTCCACCGTGCCCTGGATCGGCGCGAACCGCGACACGTGCGCCGTTACCCCCAGCGAGTGGACAAACGCGATGGTGTCCATGACCTCGTGGAACGTCTGTCCGACAAGCCCCGCCAGGATGTACGCGCCCACCTGCCTGCCCGTGAACCCCGCCCGCTTCAAGTATTCGACGGCCTGCGCGAACTCGGCGGCGCTGGTCTTGGCGCCCGTGGCTTGCAGCGTTGCCTCGGATACGGTCTCCAACCCGATGCGAATCGTCTCAAACCCCGCCTGCTTCATCTTGTGCGCCAGCGCCTCGGTCATGCCGCGGGCGTGGATGCCGTTGGGCGTGTGGAACCGACAGCGAATGCCCCGCGCCATGATGCCGTCCAGGATGCGCTCCAGGTGCTCCGCCGAGTGCACCAGCAGCGCGTCGTCGTAGAAGGCAATGTCGGGGATTTGCAAGTCCTGGACGATGTGGGCAATCTCGGCCACGACGTCGTCCACCGGACGGGGGACGTAGCCCGTCGGATTGAGCAGGCGCGACGCGCAGTAGGTGCAGCGGTAGGGGCAGCCGCGCGACGTCGCGACGGCGGCGAAGCCCTGGTTGCGCCGAAGGTGATGGGCGGGGTAGCAGGGCATGGGCGCGTCGGATGGGCGCAGGTTCAGTCCCGCCAGCAGCGCCGGCAGCGTCGCCTTCCAGTCGCCTGGGAGGACGTAGTCGGCGCCCGAATGCTGACGCGCGTGGTCGGCGCACAGGGTGGCGTAGATGCCGCCCAGGACAACCGGCACGCCGGGGAACGATTCGCGGAGAAGCGCGATGGCGAAATGCACGCCCGGGTACCAGTAGGTCATACCGGAGGTAGCCAGGATGATGTCGGGGGGCGGGACGGCGGCGAGTTGGCGGCGCACCGTGTCCAGCGGCAGGCCATAGCGGCCAAAGCGGCGGGGGACGTGGCCCACGCAATCGGGCTTCGGGACCACGGTTTTCAGGAAGTGCCCGCAGCCAAACCGGTCCTCGCGGATTCTGTACGCCCGGAGGTCGGGGTGTCGGCGGTCCAGGCAGTCCAGCAGCCACACTTCGTAGCCCAGGCCCAGCAGGTACGCGCCGACCTCCAGCAGGCCCGTCGGCTCGCTCCACAGGTTGTACGCGGCGAAGTCATAAATCCACGGGTTGACCAGTAGCGCACGCCACGAACGCTTCATGCGAATCTCCGCACGTCCAGGCGTTTCCGAGTGGCTCTATGGGATGGACTGCGACAGCCATTGTGTTGGGTTCACCGGAACATTGCTGAGGCGCATCTCCCAGTGCAGGTGGGCGCCGGTGGATAGCCCTGTGTTGCCCACGGTGCCGATGGCTTCCCCCTTCTGCACCGACTGCCCGACCTGCACGGCGATGGTGTGCAGGTGGAAGTAGGCGCTGCAAACGCCCAGGCCGTGATCTATCACGATGCCGTTGCCGTACACCTGGAGTGCGCCGGCGAAGACCACCCTGCCGGCGTTGGCGGCCAGGACGGGCGTGCCGGTCGGGGCCGACAGGTCTATGCCACCGTGCCGCGACTCGCGCCGCCCGTCGTTGTACTGGCGATAGGCCCCGAACGACGTGGTAACCGCGCCCTGAACGGGCTGCAGGAACTCACCCGTCCAGAGTTTGTGCGCCGTGCGCATGCCGAAGGCGCGCTCCAATTGCAGGCGGTCTTGCTCCAGGAGGGTCGGATCCAGAAGATACGTGCGGTCGGGCGGGATGGTTACCAGGCTGCTCTCAAACGTGCCCTCGCGCACCTGAACGGTGAGCGAGAGGCGGACCGCGTCGGCGGGCGACGTGCGCGCCCATACCACCAGTTGCCGCGCGCCCGGCGTCGCAGCGAAGCCGACGGGCACGAGCGCGAAGGCGAGGTCGCCGTCGCGGGAGAAGGCTAGCCGCTGACCGTCCAGCCAGCCGTCCAGCAGGACGCCTTCATCGGGGTGCGCGGTGATGACCAGCACCTGGCCCTGGGCCACGGGCGCGGGCCGCGCATCCACGCTCCGAATCGGCCCGGCGCCGACGGTCGCGGACACGGCGCTGCTGCTCGGAATCGTAAGGGGCTGGCCCGCCTGGATTCTGGCGGGGTCGGCGATGCCGTTGGCGGCGGCCAGCGCTTCCACCGTAGTCCCGAAGCGCGCGGCGATGCCGAACAGCGTGTCGCCCGGCTGCACGACGTACACGCTGGCCGACTCCGTCGCAGGCTCCGGCGAGGGCAGGACTAGCGCGCGGCCCGGGGCCAGCATATACAGGTCGGCGATGCCGTTGGCGGCGGCCAGCGCCTCTACGGTTACGCCGAAGCGCGCGGCCACGTCGGCCAGTGTTTCGCCCCAGGCGAGCGTGTGGTGCACGGTCGGGTACGGGAGGCTGGCGTGGGCGGTCCCTGCCGCGCACAGCGCTAGGGCCAGACACAGGGCGACGGCGGCGATCCGCCTGGGAGAGCCTTTCATGTTCGGGCCTGGCCTCACAGTTTGTAACCGATCATGCGCAGGAAGTCCTTGCGCTTCTTGATGTCCTCGTCGGTCTCCACGCCTTTGGTCTTCACGCCGTCAATCACGCCCAGGATGCCGCGCCCCTGTTCCGTCTCGGCGATGATGACCTGCACGGGGTTGGCCGTGGCGCAGAAGATGCGGCACACCTCGGGCACGTCCTTGATGCGGTTCAGCACGTTGATGGGGTACACATTGCCCAGCATGATGATGAAGGCGTGCCCCGCGGCGAGGGCCAGCGCGTTCTTCTTGGCGAGTTCCACCAATTCGGGGTCGGTGCCGCTGGCGCGCACCAGGGCCGGCCCGGACGACTCGCAGAAGGCCACGCCGAAGCGGATGCCCGGGACGGCCGTTACCAGTGCCTCGTGGATGTCCTCCACCGTCTTGATGAAATGGGACTGGCCGAGGATGAAGTTCATGTCCTCGGGCTTCTCAATGGATACGATCTTCAATTCCATGGCGTCCCTCCCAGCCTGCGTTTGCATGAGATTATAGCACAAAGCGTGCCACCGAAGAATTCCGCGCGCCGTTGGGTAGTCTGCGTCCGGCGGCTAACCGCGAATAGCGCGAATCTACGCGAACAGGGGACGCGGATCCGAGGTGCGATGCACTTCCGGAAGTGCGTCGCACCTCGGCGGCTGTGGACAGCCGCCCTACGGATTTGGCTATGGAGCCGAGCCGCGCCGGTTGCAAAACTGCGGCGCTGTGATATTATGGGGCGCAGCGGCAGGCAGCCGCGTGTGGATGGGAGCGACATTCGGTATGCGGCTAACTCGGCACGAGAAGCAGATGCTGGCGGGCAAGGAAGGTCCCGCCGTGCAGAAAGCGATGGAGATCGTTACCGCGCTGGGGCGAATCTACGGCGCGACGGATTTGGTGCACGTGGAGAGCGTCCAGGTGGCGGGCGTGAGTTACAAGAACCTGGGCGAGGCCGGGCTGCTGTTCCTGCGCGAGTGGGCGCGGGAAGGGGCGCGGGTGCGCGTGCCCACCATGTTGAATCCGGCGGGTGTGGATTTGGAGCAGTGGCGGGCGCTGGACCTACCCGAAGAGTTCGCGCAGCGGCAGATGGAGGTGCTGGACGCCTACGCGCAGATGGGGATTGAGATGACCTGCACATGCACCCCGTACCTCATCGGCAGGGTGCCAGGGCTTGGGGCACACCTGGCCTGGAGCGAGTCGTCGGCGGTGGCGTTTGCCAACTCGGTGCTGGGCGCGCGCACGAATCGCGAAGGGGGGCCGAGCGCGCTGGCGGCGGCCATCTGCGGGCGCACGGCGCGCTACGGGCTGCATCTCACCGAGAACCGCCGCGCCACGCACATCGTCCGCGTGGCCTGTCCTGTGCGCACCGAGGTGGATTTCGGCGTGCTGGGCTACGAGGTGGGGCGGCGCGTGGGGAAGGGAATCCCCTACTTTGTAGCAGACGGCGCGGCCTGGAACGCGGAGACAACCTCGGCGGGGCTGCACCTGCGCATGCTGGCGGCGGCCATGGCCGCAGGGGGCGCTGTGGCGCTGTTCCACGTGCAGGGCATGACGCCCGAATCGGAACTGGACGAGATCGTGCGGCCCGACGCCGAGGAGATACGCATTGACTCGCTGGCGGAAGGATATGCGCGCTTGAGTAGCCCGCTGGAACCTATTGACTTTGTGAGTATCGGCTGCCCCCATGCGTCGCTGGAGGAGTTGAGGGATGTGGCGCGCTACCTGGCCGGCAGACGCGTGCGGAGCGTGTTGTGGATCACCACGGCGCGCGAGACGCGACGGCGGGCCGAGGCAGCGGGCTGGGTGCAGGCGATTGAGCACGCCGGCGGCCATGTGGTGAGCGACACCTGCCTGGTGGTGGCCCCCGTGGAGGCGCTGGGGGTCAAGACCATGGCGACGAATTCGGCCAAGGCGGCATTCTACGCGCCCTCGCATTCTGGCCTGCAGGTGCGGCTGGGGACGCTGGGCGAGTGCCTGGACGCGGCGGTGCAGGGCCGTTGGGCGCCGCGAAGGAGGCCCACGTGTTGAGACTCCGCGGGCGCATCATCAAGGAAGGCGCGGTTCATGGCGAGGCGCTTGTCTCGCCCGAACCCATCGGCTTCCTGGGCGGCGTGGATCCCGAGACCGGCGTCGTGGTGGAGGCGGGGCACCCGTTGCGCGGCCAATCGGTGGCGGGCAAAATCCTGGTCTTCCCCACGGGCAAGGGGAGCACGGTGGGCTCCTACGTGTTGTACCGCCTGGCGTACAAGGGCCTGGCTCCGCTGGGCATCATCAACGCTGCGAGTGAGGCCATCGTGGCGGTCGGCGCGATTATTTCCAACATCCCGATGGTGGATGGGATAGACATCGGGCAGATACGCACGGGCGACGAGGTTACGATTGAGGGCGAATGGGTTACCGTTCGCCGCGTGGCCCGCACGGGGCAGGGGGCAGAAGCGGAATGAGCGCGGAGGGCGCGACGGTCTTCGTGAAACTGGGCGGCTCGCTGATCACCGACAAGACGCTGGAGGCCACGCCGCGCCTGGATGTCATCCGCCGTCTGGCGCGGGAGGTGCGCGCGGCGCTGGACGCCGCACCCGGCCTGCGGGTGCTTTTGGGCCACGGAAGCGGGTCATTCGGGCATTTTGCGGCGCGGCGCTACGGCGTGCACCTGGGGCTGGCGGGGCAGGGCGACTGGCGCGGCCTGGCCGAGACGAGCGCCGCCGCCGCCCGCCTGAATCGCCTTGTCGTGGACGCCTGCCTGGAGGCCGGCGTGCCGGCCCTCTCGTTGCAGCCGTCGGCGTCGGCGCGCCGCCGCTCGGGGGCCCTGGCCGAGATGGCCACGGGGCCGATTGAGGCTGCGCTGGCCCATGGTCTGGTGCCGCTTGTGTACGGCGACGTGGCGTTTGACGACGACCAGGGGACGGCGATCATCTCCACCGAGGACATCTTCCTGTACCTGGCGCGGCGCATCCCCCCGAACCGCATCCTGATGGCGGGCATCGTGGATGGGGTCTATGAGTCGGATCCGCTGCGTCATCCCGACGCCCGCCGGATTCCGGTCATCACGCCGGCAACGCTGGCGCAGGGTCTGGGCGGGCTTGGCGGGTCCCACGGCACCGACGTAACGGGCGGGATGCTGGGCAAGGTGAGGGCGCTGGCGGCCCTGGTGGAGGAGCGGCCGGGGTTGCGCGTGCATTTCTTCTCGGGCGAGATTCCCGGCCGCCTGGCCGAGGCGCTGCTGGGCCGCGAGACGTTCGGGACCATCTTGCGGGCTGGGGGCATCCACGAATAAGACGAATCCAGTGGTATGCGAACCTCACCCCCTCAATCCCCCTCTCCGCCCACGGCGAGGGGGGCGCCGAAGGCGCGGGGGTGAGGTGTGCTGCCGCCCTGCGCGGCGATGCGGCGATTCATCCCCACCCGCGTGGAGCAAATTGGCAATTTGCTCCAC
>JACIWU010000056.1 GCA_014360805.1 Chloroflexota bacterium | reverse complement strand
AACCGTCTCGTTCGCTCGGCCACCTGGGCCGGATCCACCGTAACCCGCGCGACGCTGCTCTCCATGGCCGCGCGCGCCACGGCAGCCGCTACCGCAGGCGGCACGGCGAAATCCATGCCTCCGGGGATGAAACGCTCGGGTTCCAGGCGGTCTTCGGGAATCAGGGTGGCGATCGCATGGGCCGCAGCCACCTTCATGGTCTCGTTGATCTCACGGGCGCGGGTATCCAGCGCGCCGCGGAAGATGCCCGGGAACGCCAGCGAGTTGTTCACCTGGTTGGGGAAGTCGCTGCGGCCCGTGGCGATAATCGCGCCTTGCTGCCGCGCGTCGCGGATGGCGGCCTCCACCTCTTCGCGCGGCGCTCCGGGCCGCGGCGCGAACTCCGTATCGGGGTTCGCCAGCGCGAACAGGATCGGCTTCTCCGCCATGGAGGCAATGACCTCCGGCGTCAGAATGCCGGGCGCCGAGACGCCGATGAACACATCCGCGCCTTTCAGGGCATCGGCAACCGAGCCGCGAATCTTCTCGCGGTTGGTTACCTTCGCCATCTCCTCCTTGATCCAGTTCATCCCCTGCTTGCGGCCCTGATAGATGGTGCCCTTGGTGTCGCACAGGATAATGTCCTTCACGCCGCCGGCCAGCAGCATCTTCGCCACAGCGACCCCCGCCGCGCCCGCGCCGTTGATGACCACCCGCACCGAGTCCAGGGCCTTGCCCGCCAGTTTGCACGCGTTGATGAGACCGGCCATGACCACCACTGCCGTGCCGTGCTGATCGTCGTGGAACACTGGGATGTCCAGCAGGGCCTTCAGTTTCTCCTCAATCTCAAAGCATCGGGGCGCGGCGATGTCCTCTAGATTAATGCCGCCGAAGGTGGGCGCGATCCGCCGCACAATCTCCACGATCTCGTCGGTATCCTGCGTGGACACGCAGATGGGGAATGCCTCCACCCCCGCGAACGTGTGGAACAGGATGGACTTGCCCTCCATGACGGGCAGCCCCTCGCGCGGGCCGATGTTGCCCAGACCCAAGACAGCAGACCCATCGGTAACGACCGCCACCAGATTCCCCTTGGCCGTGAGTTCGTAGGCGCGGGCCGGGTCTTCGTTGATGACCTTGGCCGGCTCGGCGTCGTTGGGCGAAAGGTACAGGCTCAGCGTGTAGCGGTCGCGGATGGGCAATTTCGCGTGGATCTCCAGCGCGCCGTGGTAGCGCCGCCGCAGGTCAATGGCCTTCTCGCCCAGGGACGCGCCAGGCCCCACCCGCGGCTCGTCCACCGTGGCCGCCTGCCCCTCGTAGATGTACCGCCGCGTCCGCTCCTCAATCTCGTCGGGGTCGGCCTTCACGCGGGCCATGCCGGTCTCTATGGCCAGTCGCGCCACCTCGCGAGCCAGGCGCGGCGCGACGGTGAAATCCAGCACGTCGGGCACGATGCGGTACCGGTCAGGGTTCGGCACCATGTCGGCCAGGCAGCGCGCCGCGCCGACCAACATGCGATTGTTCACGCCCTCGGCGCGCACGTCCAGCAAGCCGCGGAAGAAGCCCGGGAACACCAACGCGATGTTGATGCCATTGGGGTAATCATCGCGCGCCGTCGCCACCACCGCGGCCCCGGCCCGTTCGGCAACCGGCGGCAGAATCTCCGGATCCGGCACCGAGAAGGCGAAGATGATGGGGTCCGGCGCCATGCTCCGCACCATCTCCTCCGTCAGCATACCACCGCCCGAGAATCCGATGAAAACATCCGCGCCCCGCAGCATGTCGGCCAGAGAGCCGTCGCGCCGCTCGGGATTGGTGCGCTTGGCCAGGTAGCGCTTGAGCCAGTTCATCTCCTTCAGGCGGAAAGGCGTCAGCGCGCCGTGCCTGTCGCACACCACGGTCTGGGTTACGCCCACTTCGTCCAGCAGGTCCACCAAACCCATGGCGGCAGCGCCCGCGCCCTGGATGACCACTTTGAGGTCCTCCAGTTTCTTGCCCACCACTTTGGCCGCATTCATGAGGGCCGCCAGGGTTCCGATCGCGACGATCTCCTGGTGATTGTTCACCACGGGGATCGTCAGCGCCCTCTCCAGCAGCGATGTTACCAGAATGCTGCGAGGCGCGGCGATGTCCTCCAGGCACACCGCCCCGAACGTGCCGCTCAACGCGCCGATGGTTTCCACCATCTCGGCCGTATGCTCGGCATCCAGCACAATGGGCAGCGCATCCACGCCCGCAAACGTCTTGAAGATGATGGCTTTGCCCTCCAGGGGCGGCAAAGCCGCTTCTGGGCATGCGCTCGGCAAGCCGAAAAGCCCCGATGCGTTGCTCACCAGAGCCACCGTATTCCCCCGCAGCGTGTAGGTGAAAGACAGCAGCGGGTCCTTGGCGATGGCCCGACACACTTCGGCCACGCCCGGAGTGTACAGCAGGCTTAGCATGGCCGAATCCTTGACCGGCACCTTGCTCTGCACGCCGATAAGTCCTCGGTAGCGGCGAAGGTACCCCAGCAACTCCTCTCTGGAAATGTGATCACCCGATGTGTTCATTTTTATCTCTCCTCGTGAGTGATGCAGGCTGCGATGTCGGCGGCACATCGGCGGACCGCAAGCATTCGTGTGCCCTGCAGATTGTGAATATTATAACGATTTGGCCCGTGGGCGCAAAACCGCGGGGCTGCAGAATTCGGCTCCGTCTTGTGTTGGCGACTGAGGTGCGACGCACTTTCGGAAGTGCGTCGCACCTATGCCCATGGCGCGACCGACAAGACTTGGAACCGAGACGGCCGCAGCACTGTCCGTTAAGATCGCAGGGTAGTGCATACCTTTCGGTAGGAATTGGTCAGACCGATGAGCGGCAGCATGAGACGCATAGAGCGTAGCGCAGGTTTCCATACCTGCCCCCTGCTTCCGGTGGCTATGGAAAGCCGCCCTACGTGTTTTGGCTCTGTGCCGCCAACCCATTGCGAGCGCAGTGGCTGGTTCCATACCCGCACCCGACGTCTGTGGCCTAGGTCGCGCAGTTCCCATACGAAAAAGATACACTACCGACCGCGAAGCGGCGACCTCGCGCCCCCTAGCATCCACTCTCGTCTTTGAACAATTCAGGGTACAATTCCCTGGCGCAGTCAGGGCAAAGCCCGTGAGTGAAACTGGCATCGGAATGTTCGCTGATGTACGATTCCACGCTGTGCCAGTAGCCCTGATCGTCCCGGATCCGCTTGCAACTCGCGCAGATGGGAAGCAATCCCTGAAGAACTTTCACCTGCGCCAGCGCTTCCTGAAGCCCGTGGATGAGATCCTCGCGTTCCTGTTCCAGGCGTTTGTAGCGGGTAATGTCGCGGAACACCACGAGTCGCCCCGTCAATTGCCCTCGCCTGCCTCGCAACGGGGACATCTGCGCATCAAAGTACCGTGGCGCGCCCCTGTCCTCCAGGATCAACTCCACCCGCTGCTCCTCTTCCGATCCCAACAGCGCCCTCGCCGCCTCGGTCGTGCCGATCACGTCGCCCAGCGCCTGACCCACCAAGGTCGCGGCCCCACGACCCAGGAAACGCTCCGATGCCGCGTTGGCATCCACGATCTGCCCTTGCACGTCTAGAACAACGACGCCTTCGGTCATGCAGTCCAGCAGGCGCTCGCGTGCTACGGGCACCAGAACCAACGCCTTTTGCCGCAGTGCCCCCCAGGCCAGGGTGATGCTCATGAATCCCAGCGAAATCGGCGTCCATTCCATGCCAGCCACAGGGTTCAGCCCGGTTAGGTAGAGAATGTTGCCGACGAGCGGGAATGCCGCCGCCAGTGCAAATAGGGTAATCTGAGAGCGGAAATAGGCGCGACGGCGAAGCATCCTGGAGAACAACACACCGAGACCCACGAGAATGACCCCGTAGATGTACGCGCTGGCAAGCCAAAACCACGGGCCGTGACCGTAGATGCCGATGTTCGTACTGGGGTCAATGCGGAGCGACGGCCAATTCAGCGGGCGCAAAGCATCCGTGAAGACCACGACCCACGTGAGGACGGGCATAACGACCAGAAGCAGAACTCTGCCCCACCCCCAATGATTCTCCGGCTGGACATATTCCAGGGCGAACAGCAACAGGAAGACTGGGAGGGTCATCGTGCCGAGATAGCACACCTGCGACCAGAAGAACTTGAGATCTTCCGTTGCGGCCGCCATCTCCATGCCCGCCCCGGCAATCCACACCGCCACTGCAACATGCATCCAGAGTAGATAGATCAGCCCCGTTACATGACGGCGGCTCCATAGGAAGGGTATTGCCGCCAACGTCATTATCAGGGCGGGGATATGAAGAAGGGCATAGATTGTGATGCGATACGCCATGTACACTCCTCAAAAGACAAGGCCCGTCGGGGCAAGACATCTAGTCCCCATCCCACGTAACGCGCGGCTGCCTCCGGGGCACCAGGCGTCGGTAGCGGTGGACGGGGTATCCGATCACCAACGCAGTCGTCATGCGATGCCCCTTGGGGATGCCCGCCAGCCGCCGCACCACCGGATCGTATCGGCTCGCCGTCGTCAGGAACCCGACCATGCACGCGCCCAAGCCCATCGCGTGGGCCGCCAGCGCGATGTGATACGTCGCATAGGCGCTGTTCTCTATGCCAAACGCGTTCCTTTTGTGCGCGTGGGTGATAATGAGGGCGGGGGCGTCGTAGAAGATCGGATCGCCGCCCGCTCGCAGCGTCTCGGCAAAACCCTCCAGCGACGCCAGATAGCCCTCCAGCCGCTTCCGCCCCCACGACCGGCTGGCCCACGCCAGAACCCCCGGAACCCGCGCAACTCGTTCCAGAAGCGGCACCCAGCCCGTGATGCGCCGCGACAGTGCCTTCATCCTCTGCCGGTCTGTGATGACGATGAACCGCACGTCCTGTGCGTTGCTCGCCGTTGGCGCATACCGTGCGACATCCAGCAGTTTGTCCAGCACCTCTCGGGGCATGTCCTTCTGCCGGAACTCGCGCACCGAGCGGCGGCTCCGAAGAAAGCCCACCAGGCTGTCCAAACTCGGCACGGCCTCCGCGGGCATGGGGGGAAAGTCCTGGCCGTCAAACCCGCGATGCACCACGGCGTCCACCGGGCACACCGCGACGCAGTGCCCGCACAAAATACAGCCGCCCGGCCGCATGGCCCGCACGCCTTCCGCTTTCACGAAAACCCGCGCCGGACAGACCTCCACGCATGCCCCGCACTGAACGCAATGAGTCGCAATGTCTATGGTGTACATCCCGCCTCCTATGCAGACCCATACTACTCTCTGGAACGGGCTCATGTCAAACGAAACACGCGCCACGGGCCCGCGGCGCACGCAGTTCACACGACCTTGTTGCGATTTTCACGCAGTTTTCACTGCGCCTCTCCATGTGCTGTGGCACAATGGCAGATGAGGACACATGCGCCGCCTGACGGCCGTTGCTGCGCCTCGGCGCGTGGGTCGCCCGATGCGCGCCTGAAGATTCTCTTGTGGAGGATGTCAACTAGGCGATGACCACTGAAGAGTTCCTTCAGAGCCAGATTCACCCCGAGCCGATCCTTGTCGTGGAAGACGAGGATTCCGTGCGGAGTCTGCTGCTCCGAAAACTCACCCGCGCGGGCCTCACCGCCGTCGGCGCCGCCAACGGCATAGACGCCCTTGCCCTCCTCCGCGAGCAGTGTTTTGGCGTCGTCATGTCGGACATCAACATGCCCAGACTCAACGGGCTGGAACTCTTGCAGATCATCCGCGAGACCTACCCCGATGTCGTCGTCATCATGGTGACGGCCTATGGCGACCTGGACCATGCCATCGCTGCCATGCGGTTGGGAGCCTCGGACTACGTGGTGAAGCCCTTTGACCTGGACCAGATCATGAATGCGGTGCAGCAGGCCCTGCGCCAGCGGCAGCGGAACCTGGCGCGGCGCTACCTGGAATCCCAATCCAGAATCCAGCAACCGGCAGATGCCGGCCATCGGCTGCTGCTCAGCACCGTGATGGCCCTGGCCAACAGCCTGGAAGCCAAAGACCCGTACACCGTGGGGCACTCGCAGCGCGTGGCGACCCTCGCCGAACGACTCGCCCTCGCCCTGGGCCTTCCCGCAAGCGACACTCAATACATCCGCATGGCCGGCCTCCTTCACGACATCGGCAAGATCGGAATCCGCGAGGCCGTCATCAACAAACCCGGCCCTCTCACGCCGGTGGAATATGCTCACATCCAGACCCACCCGCTGATTAGCGAGCGCATCCTTGTGCCCGTGGCCGAACTCAATGGCGCGCTCCGCATGATACGGAATCACCATGAGCATTGGGATGGCAGCGGTTACCCGGATGGACTCAGGGGACTGGAAATCCCTGTGGGCGCGCGCATCCTGGCCATCGCCGACGCCTACGACGCCATGACCTCGCAGCGGCCGTACCGCCCGCCGCTGCCTCACGACGTGGTGCTGCGCGAAATCCAGAAAGGCGCGGGCCATCAATTTGACCCAACCCTAAGTCGGCTGTTTCTGGAGATCATCGCGGAACAGGGATGAGACCAGCCAGGTGTACGCCGCCCGTTAGGACAAGAGGTGAGCACGATGACAACAAGCGATCTCGCCACACCGGCAGACAGCAGCATGACGCAAGGAGAAACGCTCCGCGTGGAGATTCACGCAGGGGACTACATCGCCTTGGGAACCGTTATCACTCGCCACCAGCGGCTGATGGACGTGCTGGAGAACCTGACATCGCCCTACCTGCGCTTGGAGAACGCGCGGATTCAGTCCCTCCACCGCATGGGCGTCGGGCACCAGACCGAAGACGCCCTCCTGGTGAGCCGCGACCACATCCGCATCGCCATCCCCTACGAGGAGGAAAGCGCCCCCGAAACGAGAAAGTCGCATCCGCGCTATATTCCGAAGTATCCCGTCGCGGCGGCTCTCTACATGGACAACATGGAGATAGAAGGGCACCTCCACATTCGTGAGGGCGAAGATGCGTTCCTGGCCGCCCAGAACCTCGCCGATCCTTTCATTGCGGTTACGGACGCTTCCGTGCGGTACCTGGATCAGAGTCGCTCCCTTCCCTTCCGCTGCCCGGTGCTGATCGCCAACAGGCAGTACGTTCACCTGATTGCGCTTCGCCCCCAACCCGACGACCAGTTCCATTCGCGCCTGGAGCAACTCCTGGCCCATTCCAGTTCGCTAGCCGCGCGCATCCTGCGTGCGCCCACCTTGTCCGCATGACGACGGAGGACCCGCCATGGAAGAACTGACCCTGCACACGACAGACGGCTGCGATGCCCTGACGAACCTGGAGCAGCGCGAACTCTGCTTGATTCCTCTGCTGGGCACGGGCGTAAGTGGCATGCGTGTGTTGGCGCAGCGCGAGACCATCATCGGCCGCCAGCCGGGGGTGGACCTTCTCGTGCGCGACCCTAGGGTCTCTCGCCAGCACTGCAAGATCGTTCTGACCAATGCGGGGCCGAAAATCGTAGACTTGGATAGCCGTAACGGCACGTTCGTCAACGACGTTCAGGTGAAAGAGACCTACCTGAACGACAGCGACCTGATCCGCGTCGGCGACACCGTGTTCCGCCTGCGGTACGTAGACCGCGTGGAACTGGAACGCCAGGAGGAGTTGTATCGCAGGGCCACCCGCGATAGCCTCACGGGCCTGCACAATCGCCAGTACCTGCTGGAGCGCCTGAACGAAGAATTGGCGCGGGCGCGACGGCATCACTTTCCGGTATCGTTCCTGATGATAGACGTGGACCACTTCAAACTCATCAACGACCGCCTGGGGCACGCTGCCGGAGATCGGGCGCTGGCCGTGGTGGCCGGCATCCTCCGCGACAACGTGCGGAGCGAGGACACGGTGGCCCGCTATGGCGGAGAGGAGTTTGCCGTTCTTGCGCCGTTCTCGGATGTCATGGGCGCGCGCATCCTCGGCGAACGGCTGCGCTCGCTCGTGGAGAGAAACGACTGGTCCAAGGGCGAGGGGCGCATGCCCTTGACCATTAGCGTTGGCGCCGCCACGTTCCCCGACGACGCGGACGCAGGGCTGGACTTGATTCACAAATCCGACATCGCGCTCTACCGAGCCAAGCACGCTGGGCGCAACCGCGTGGTGAACTACTCCAGCAACGGAGAGGACACGGAGAAGTAGAATTGCCGAACAGCGAGGAGTTGACTCCGAACCGCATAGGCCCGTACCGGCTCATTCGCGTCATCGGGCGCGGCGGCATGGGCGCCGTGTACCTCGCCGAGCACAGCGACACCCACCGCCAGGTCGCCCTCAAAGTGCTGCCGCCCGAATATGCAGCCATGCCCGACCGCGTCGCGCGGTTCCTCCGCGAAGGGATGGCGGGCACCCGCCTGCGCCACCCCAACATCGTGGAAACCTACGAGGTCGGCGAAGAGAACGGCGCGTACTACATCGCGCTGGAGTACGTCCAGGGCGAAAGCCTGCGCGAACGGCTGGACAGGCGGGCGCTGGACCTTCGGCAATCGCTGGACATCGCGCTGCAAGTGGCCGAAGCCCTCGCTCATGCCCACGCGCGCCACATCGTGCATCGCGACCTCAAGCCCAGCAACATCATGATCGCCGCCGACGGCACCGCAAAGGTCATGGACTTCGGCTTGGCTAAGGTGGCCGACGCTTCTGCGGTAACCATGGCGGGGGTCCTCATGGGCACAGCCGCCTACATCTCGCCCGAACAGGCCCGCGGCGAGGCAACCGACGCCCGCAGCGACCTGTACTCGCTTGGCGTCATGCTGTACGAGATGATCAGCGGCCAACTCCCCTTCACCGCCGAAACCACCGCCGCTGTCATCTTCAAGCATATCAACGAGCAGCCAATTCCCGTTCGGCGCCTCGCCCCCGACGCCCTGCCCGCCGTGGACGGGCTGGTGTGGCGGCTCCTCCACAAGCAACCCGAACGGCGATTCCAGTCTGCGCTGGAACTCGCGTCGGCCATCCGCCTGTGCCTGGATGCGCTAGACAAGGGCACATCCCTGCCGGCCAACCTCTTTGACCCCACCCTGCCGTCCGACGAGATGCTGGCCACGACCCACATCCCGCTCGTTGGCCGAGAGCGCGAATTGACGTTCCTGCGCCAGGCGTTGGACCAAGCGCGCAACTCCAGGGGAGGGCTGGTGCTCATCAGCGGAGAGGCCGGGCTTGGCAAAACGCGGCTCGTCGCGGAAATCCAGCGCGAGGCGCGAAGCGCGGGCTTCCTGTGCCTCACCGGCCATTGCCTCTACCAGGAAGACCCGAACCCGTACCTACCCTTCGTGGAAATTCTCCAGTCCTACCTGGACACGCGCGAGACCATGGTCGGCATACCCGAAGACAATGACACCATCGGCCATCTGGTTACGCGGCTATCCAACTTCCTGCCCTACGCCGCCACCGCCGCCGCGCCGGCCGCCCACGAGGCCCTGCGATGGGCCGACGCCCAGACCGCGCTCTTTGAAACGATTCGGCAGGTGCTGACGTCCCTCGGCCAGAAACAGCCGCTGCTCCTTTTCGTGGACGACCTGCAGTGGGCGAGCGCAGCCACGCTTCGGCTCCTCCACTACCTGGCGCGCAACATCCAGGCCGCGCCCATCCTGCTGGTCGGCACGTACCGCGAGGAGGACATCCAGCAGGAGACCGGCGCCGAGCCTCACCCACTGCAAGAAGTCATGCGGCGCATGAGCCGCGAGCACCTGTTTGAGCACCTGGCACTGTCGCCGCTCACGCGCGAGCAAAGTGATGCTCTGGTGCGGCACGTGCTGCCGGGTGCTCCCGAGGACGCCGAATTCCTCGCGCGGGTGTATGCGGAGACGGAAGGGAACCCGTTCTTCATCCTTGAGGCCCTGCGCATGTGGCAGGAAGAAGGCCAACTGGTGTACACCGAGGCCGGGTGGCGGCTCATCGGCAGGCCCGAGGAAATGCGCGTGCCCCAGCGCGTCCACGACGTGATCACGCGGCGGCTCCAGCGCCTGGACGAGGCCAGCCGCGAGATTCTGGATGTCGCCGCGGTCATGGGCCGGCGATTCACCGTGGAGACCATCAGCGCCGCGCTGGGCCTGCCCAAGGTGGAGTTGCTGCGCCGACTCGGCCGGTTGGAGAAAAACCACCAACTGATCGCCTTTGAGAGCGGCACCTACACATTCACCCACCACCTCATCCGAGACGTGCTCTACGCGGAACTCGCCGAGCCGCTGCGCGTGGAATATCACCTCATCATCGCGAAGCGACTGGAGGAACTGTACGCAGGGCGGCTTGAGGAGATCGCCTACGACTTGGCGCATCACTTCTACCAGGGCGCCGACTACCGCACGGGCCTCCGCTACGCGCAGATGGCCACCGAGCGCGCCGAGGCGCAATGGGCGCTGGAAGAGGCCCTGCACTTCAACCGCCTGGCACTGGACGCCATCGCCCACCTGCCCCCCGACCCACACTACGCCCGCCAGGAGTGCGACCTGCGGCAGCGGCGCGCTGCGCTGCTGCAGGTGGCCGGCGATCTCCAGGGGACGTTGGAGCAACTGGAGCGGGCGCTTGCCCTGTGCGAGCAACAGGGCAACGCCTCGCGGCAAGCCGAGGTGCTCACCGAGATCGCGCGCCTTCACGCCCGAAAGAGCGACTGGGACGCCGCCCTGCAACTGGCCTCGCAGGCGATGGGCATTGCCGAAAGGGCCGGCGATGCGCCCACCATCGCCCAGGCGCTGTCGGTGCGCGCCATCGTCCTGTTCCAGACCGGCAAGTGGGACGATGCGCTGGACAGCCTCCGCTGGGCAGCGGGCCTGGTGCAGGGCGACGAACAAGCGCTGCTGCGGGCGCGCATCCTGGGAAACATGGGCAACATCCTGGACGCCCAGGGCAAAAAGGACGATGCCATCCGCCACTACCGGCAGGCCATCCGTATTTTTGAAGCAGCCGGCCGCCTGCTGGATAGCGCCCGCGGTTCGCTGAACCTCGGCTTCGTCTACGCGTCCATGGACAACCCGGCCGAGGCGCGGGCGTGCTACCAGGATGCGCTGGCCATCTTCCGCAAAGTCGGTGATGTGTACCACACCGCCCTGACCCAGCAGCATCTTGCCGAATTGGAACTGTCCCAGGGCAATATCGCTGCGGCCGCCGACCTTTGTAAGACTGCCCGCGACACGTTCCTGCGCATCGGCGACGAACTGGGCAAAGCCGACACCAGCCGCATTCTCGGCCGCATCGCCGCGTGCGGCGCCGATCCCTCGCAGGCGCAGAAGCACTTTGCCGATGCGATTGCGTCGTATGGCGAACTGGGCGACCGTCTGAACTGGGCCGAAACTTCCCGCGAACTTGGGCGGCTTCTCGCCGCAGAGCACAGGGCGGCGGGGGCGATTCCATACCTGCAGGCCGCAGCCGATGCCTACGCGGACCTCGGCCTAACAAAGGAGGCGACAGAAACCATTCAAGAGATGAGTGTGCTCAAACAGGGTGTGCCTATGGGCGGCGCGTCCGTCCGCTAAAACTCGCAGGTTGTGGCCAGTCCTGAGCGTGGGGCGCGACCACCAGACGCAAGAAAGGCGACTTTCTCTGCCAAGGCACCGCCCGAAAAGGCAAACCATTCGTAAGAATGGGGCGCAAAGCTACGGGTCCTGACTGTTGGGACAGCCGGGCTACCGAAGGAGGTGCAAAATGAAGACAACCAAAACCAAACTAACCATTGCGCTGCTGCTGGCCATCGTGCTTGTCATGACCATGGTCATGCCTGCGCTGGCCGGCGGCAAAACCATCGTCGTCCGGAGGTTCATCCAGGCTGACAGGGGCGGAATCCTGCGGGCAGCGGGGATCACCCTCGTCGTGCCACCCAAGGCCCTGCCACATGATGCCATGATCACCATGGCCGTGGACCTTGGCGCGCGCGAGGTAACCTTCAGCCCCGACATGGAATTCGCTCGGCCCGTGTATGTACACTTCGCCTTCCCCGTGAACGGGCTGAACTACTGGAATGGCAGCCGGTGGGTGCCAGTCCAGATGTTCGGCCGAACGGCGATCCTGTACCATTTCTCACGCTACGCATGGTGGTAAAGACCCGGACTGCCGACAGATTCCGTCAACGACACCCTGAGAGGACTGGCCATACCGAAGCCCCCGACCGTGGAGTCGGGGGCTTTCTTTTGCGCGCACCGGCCCCGCCGCGGCTACCTGCGAGAAGCCAGGAACTCCAATGCCGTCGCGGCCAGCATCGCCGACGCGATGGGCAGGGCCCGCTCGTCCAAATCAAAGCGCGAACTGTGCGATTGCCGCTGAGGGCTGCCCTCAAGCGCAGCGCCCACCAGGAAGTAAACCCCGGGCACGTACTGGGTGTACAGACTGAAATCCTCGGACACCGGGCTGGGGACCTCCGGCCCCACCTTCAACCCCATGCCCACCGCCACACGCTCCACAAGCGCAGCCAGCGCCGCATCGTTCACCGTCGTCGGATGGCCTTGCGAAATCTCCAAGACGTAATCGCCCTTCTGCGCCCTCACCAGTTCACACGCCTCCCTCAAGCCCTCCGCGATCTGCCTGCGCACCAGCGGGCTGAAACTGCGGATCGTGCCCGTGAGTTCCACACGGTCGGCAATCACGTTGGCCTTCCGTCCTCCGGAAATGGTGCCCACGGTGATGACCCCCGCCTCCATAGGGTCTATACGCCGCGCCACGATGCTCTGGATCGCATTCACCACCTGGGCCGCGAGCACAATGGCGTCAATCCCCTTGTGTGGATACGCGCCATGGGCTGCAGAGCCGATGACCGTGAGTTGGAAAGCGTCGGTTGCGGCCAGGATCGGGCCAGCCGATACCAGCACCGTGCCAACCGGCTCATCCACCACCACATGGCTGGCCGCAATGGCATCTACGCCCTCCAGTACGCCCGCCTCCACCATGCGGTCGGCCCCGCTTCGGCCTTCTTCGTCCACCGTCTCTTCCGCGGGCTGGAAAATCAGGCGTACGCTGCCGCGGATGTCCGCGTCGCGCAGCAGCATGGCAACGCCCAACAGCGAGGCGACATGAGCATCGTGGCCGCATGCGTGCATCACGCCCGGCACGCGCGAGGCGTAGGGCAACCCGGTCTTCTCGTGAATCGGCAAGGCGTCCATATCCGCGCGGAGCGCGATCGTCGGAGCGCCACGCCCCAGGAAGGCCACAACCCCGGTCCGGCCTACCCCTGTGCGAAACTCCACCCCAAGGGATGAGAGCATCTCGGCAATCAGGTTGGCCGTCTTGAACTCCTGGAATCCCAACTCGGGCCACTGGTGCAAGCGCCGCCGAATGTCCCGCAGCAGCGGTTCCAACTGTCTCGCACGCTCCAGCAGCGATAGGTCCATCGTCGCCATAGGCCTCACCCCACCTGCAATCTCGGATCCAATGCGTCCCGAAGTCCATCCCCAAACACGTTCACGCTCAACACCGCAAGCATGATCGTCAGGCCAGGGACCGTTGTAACCCAGGGGGCCACCCGCAGGTAAGCCCGACCCTCGTTCAACATCAGCCCCCATTCGGGCATCGGGGGTTGAGCGCCCAGCCCCAGGAAACTCAATGACGACGCGCTGAGAAGCGCGTGGGCAATGTCCAGCGTCGCCAGGACGATCACCGGCGCCAGGACATTGGGCAGCACATGCCGGAAGACGATTCGCCGATTCCCGCAACCGACCAACCGCGCCGCCTCTACATACGGCTGTTCCCTTGCGCTCAACACCACGCCGCGCACGATGCGCGCGTAGCCCGATATGCCGGCAATGCCCACGGCCAGCATCACATTGCCAAGCCCAACCCCCAGCAACGCCACCACCGTGAGGGCCAGGAGAATCCTCGGGAACGCCAGGAGCATGTCCACAAAGCGCATGAGGCACGAATCCACGATTCCCCCATAGAACCCCGCGACCAGTCCCAGCAACACGCCGAAGACCACGGAGATGCTCACAGCCACCAGCGCCGTTACCAGCGTCGCCCGGCCACCGTACAGGAGACGGGACAGGATGTCGCGCCCCAGGAGATCGGTCCCCAGCCAGTGGCTTGCGCCGGGCGGCTGAAGTTGATTGGGCAAATCCATGGCAAGAGGATCATACGGCGCGACCCACGGGGCCAACACGGCCAGCAGCCCCATCGCCAGAAGGACGCCGAGCCCGGCCAGGGCAGCACCGTTGCGCCACAGGCGGGCGAGCGCCACCGCCCACGGCGAACGCGGCCCGGATTCCGCAGCAGCCGCCATCTCGGAGGCAGTCCTGGAGCGGCTCATGGCAGTTCGAGTCTCCTTCGCCTACGCACCGCGCCGAATGCGCGGGTCAATGAAGGCGTAGGAAACATCCACCAGCAGGTTGACCACCACGTACATTCCCGCGATCAGGATGACCTCGCCCTGCACCAGCGGAAAGTCCTTCCAGATGATGGCATCCACCATCGTGCGCCCAAGCCCCTGCCGAGAGAACACCGTCTCGGTGATCACGGCCCCGCCCAGCAGCCCACCGAACTGCAACCCGAGCATCGTTACGACGGGAATCAAAGCGTTCTTCAAGGCATGGCGCAGAACCACGACCCGCCAGAAGAGTCCTTTGGCCCTCGCGGCGGTAATGTACTCCTGCCCCAGCACCTCCAACATGCTGGAACGCACCAGGCGGGCCACCGACCCGGCCGTCCCATACCCCAGCACAGCAGCCGGCAGAATCAAATGCCGCAAATCTCCCTGGCCCGTCGCCGGAAGCCAGCGCAACTGCGCCGCAAACAGGTAGATTCCCAGCAGCGACGACCAGAACACCGGCATGGAAATCCCGACCGAAGCGATGACCATAACCGCCCGGTCTACCCACGAGTTATGCTTCAGCGCCGCCAGCAGCCCCAGGGACACCCCACCCACGATGGCCAGCACCATGGCCGCGACGGCGAGTTCCACCGTAGAGGGCAATTGCTCCCAGAGTATCTGCGACACCGGCTTGCGCAGCCAGATGGACTCGCCCAGATCCCCGCGAACGAGATTGCGCAGAAAACGCCAATACTGAACGTGAAGCGGTAGGTCCAGCCCCAGTTGTTGCCGCAGGCGCTCAATCGTTTCGGCCTGGCCGCCCGACTGCGCAAGCATCACCTCGGCCGGGTCGCCCGGCAGCAGGTGCATCAACGCAAACACGATGGTGGCCACACCCAGCACAACCGGAATGGCTACGAGTAGGCGGCGCTGTACATAGCGAAGCACGGTTTCCCCCAGAATCTTGCCCCGCCTTGAGCGCGGCGCCTGGATGCCGTCGCGCCCAAGACGCAGAACGCCAGCCACAAACCCCTACGGCTCCACGTACACGTCATAGAGCCACGGGAACCAACCCTGCAACGAGTACCGAAGGCCCTTCACCCGCACGCTGGCCACGTTCAGGTTCACGTAGTCGCGAATCGGAATAATCAGAGCCTCGTCCATGATCTTCTTCTGAACCTTCTCGTACAGTTGCGCGCGCTGGACAGGGTCGTTCGTGCGGACGGCGTCATCCAGCCATTGGTCCATGTCGGCGTCGCCGAACTTGGACCAGTTCAACCCCGCGGCGATGTTCCGGGAATGGAAGAACGTCCGCAGGATGTCCGGGTCGCTGGCACTGACGGCCTGGGGAATCATGTTATGTTGACCTTCGCGCGCGGCCTGCACGGCAGCCGGATAGGTGAGCACCTGTGTTTTGGCGTTGATGCCGATTTGGCGCAGCATGGCCTGAATCATCTGGCCTACTTCCGGCACATTCCCCCAACTCATGAGCAACATCTCCACCTCGGCAGGGCGGCCGTCCTTCTCTACGATGCCATCGCCGTTGGTGTCGCGGAAACCCGCCTCGGCCAGCAGCGCCTTGGCCTTGCTCAGGTCGTAGGCATACATCCCTTCCACGGCCTTGGAATAGAACGGCGTCGCTGCGCTCAAAGGCCCCCAGGCAACCGGCGAGAACCCGCGAAACACCGCATTGACGATGGCCTCTCGGTCCACCGCGTACAGCATCGCCTGCCGCACGCGCACATCATCCGTGGGGAACTTCTGCGTGTTCAGAAAGAACTGAAGGGACTGCCCGGGGATTCGGGTCGGCAGCAACACGAACCTGCCGCTCGCCTGGAGTCGGGTCGCGTCCTGCGGTGGTACCTCACCCATCACGTCGGCCTCGCCCGCTTCCAGCGCCGGCGCCCGTGTCGCCACATCGGGATAGAAGCGGAACGTGATCTCGTCCAGATAGGCCGGCCCCTGGTGCTCCATGAACTCCGGCGCCCAGTTGTAGTCGGGGTTCTTGACCAGCGTGATGTGATCCTTGGCCACGTATTCCTTGATCATGAAAGGGCCGGTGCCCACTTGGTGGTCCCGATAGTCCGCGCCCCATTTCTGCACCGCCATGGGCGACACCATGGCGAGATACACCTGGCTCACCGAATCCAGGAACGGCGCGTAAGGCTCTTTCAGATAGACGCGCGCGGTGTACTCATCCACGACTTCGGTGTGATCGTAGGCGCCCAGCATGTTGATGGCCTTCTGCGACTTGAGGTCGGGATCCACAATTCGGTCAAAACTGAACTTCACCGCTTCAGCATTGAACGGTGTCCCATCGTGGAACTTCACGCCCTTGCGCAGGTAGAAGGTGTAAACCCTGCCGTCCGGCGACACCTCCCACCTTTCGGCCAGACCCGGAACGAACTCGCCCTCTTGCGTCTGCCAGACCAGAGGGTCGTACACGCTCGTCAGAAAGATTCCCAACTCGGAAGAAAGGCCCTGGTGCGGGTCAATGGCCGAAACCACAAGGGTCAGTCCGTAGGTGATTTTGCCCCCCTTGGGCGCGGGTGTTGCCGTAACCACCACCTGCTCCGTCTCCTTGACGGGGACGGTCTCCTTCACCACGATTTTCTCCGGCGTGGGCGTAGGGGCGCACACGGCCAGCGCGCCAACCGCCACCAAAGCGGCCAGGAATCCCAGGCTCACTTTCGCCAGCGTTCTCATCATTTTCCTCCGCGTCTTAGGAGATTACCCAGAGAATGAACATGGCTTGCAATGGGATGAGACGCACGAACACGCTTGTGGTCCCGATTACACCCCCCTTTCGCGCCCCCAACCCGTGGCATGGGTGTAAGGTCCTCGCCGCGCGCACAACGCCAGAGCCGCCCAACCGCGGCCAGCCGAGTGCGTGCGGATGCGCGTGGCAAGATACCTGCCAAGTATACCACTCGCCGCCTCGCCGTCAAGAAAGCCAACCCCATCGCACCCCGCCGCACACTGCTATTGACGTTCGCGGCCGCCCATGCTAACATACCGCCAAACAGCCCTTTTACCCAGCAGCGAGGACAAAACGCTTTATGGCAAAATACCGCATCGTTTTCATGGGCTCCGGGGACTTCGGGATTCCTGCCCTGCGGGCTTTGCACCAACAGGCATGGGGCAACATCGTGGCCCTCATTACCCAGCCGGACAAGCCCGCGGGCCGAGGGCGACAACTGAAGCCGCCGCCCATCAAGGAAGCGGCCGCGGCCCTGGGCATCCCCGTGCTTCAGCCGGCCAACCTCCGCACGCCGGACGGCATAGGGGCTGTGCGGGCGCTGGCACCCGACGTCATCGTCGTGGCAGCGTATGGGCAGTGGATACCGCCCGAAGTTTTCGCCGCCCCGCCGTTCCACAGCCTCAACATCCATCCCTCCCTGCTGCCGCGACACAGGGGCGCTGCGCCTGCCATGAGCGCCATACTCGCGGGAGACACCGAAACAGGGGTAACGATCATCCTGGTCTCCGAGGAGATGGACGCGGGCGACATCCTGAGCCAGGCGACGATGCCCATCCTGCCCGACGACACTGCCGGCAGCCTGATGCAGAAACTGGCCGACCTGGGCGCCGCCCTCATCGTGGAAACTCTCCCCAAATGGCTCGCCGGTCAGGTTCGGCCCACACCCCAGGATCACAGCAAAGCCACCTGGTTCAAGCGCGTCAGCAAACAAGCAGGGCTGATTGACTGGACCGAATCGGCAGAGACAATCTGGCGAAAGGTCCGCGCATTCAACCCCTGGCCGTCGGCCTACACGTTCCTCAGCGGCAGGCGGCTCATCATCCACCGCGCGATGCCCGTGCCGGCAGACACCCTGCGCCCCGCCGCCCCCGGCGAGTTCGTGCTTCACCCAGAAGGCCCTGCAGTGGGGACGGGCACCACTCCCCTCCTGCTGCTGGAAGTGCAACCGGAGGGCAAGCGCCGCATGACGGGCAAGGAGTTCCTGGCGGGCCAGCGATCCCTTGCCGGCGCGCGCCTGGGCTGACCGGCAAGCCAAACGCCACAAAAATCGGGCAGGAGGATGTCTCCTGCCCGATTCGTGCATGCGCCTGTTAGGTCTAGGACTGCTTCGCCAGGAAGGCCGCCATCTCCGCCAGGCGAGTGGAGTACCCCATCTCGTTGTCATACCATGCGGCAACGGAGACGAGTATGCTATCCATGACCTGCACCAGCGGAAGGTCCACGATGGACGAGTGCGGGTCGCCCACGATGCGCGACGAGGCCCACTGCTCCTCCAGCACGTCCATGATGCCGTGCAGCGGCGGCCGAGCCGCGGCTTCCCGGAAGGCGTTGCGCACCTCGTCCGCGGTTACGGAGCGCCCCAGAATCGCGTTGACTTCCGCGATACTGCCCGTGCGGACGGGAACCCGATATGCCTTGCCCGTCATCTTCAGATCGGGCCAGATGAAGTTGAGAGCCTTGGCCGCGCCCGACGAGGACGGAATGATGTTCTCAGCAGCCGCCCACGAATCCCGGCGGTCCTTCATCGGCTGGTCCGTCAGGGACTGCGAGTTGGTGTAGGCGTGCACCGTGGAGAAGAAGCCGCTCTTGATGCCATAGTGCTCGCGCAGCACCTTCACCACCGGAGCCAGCGCATTCGTCGTGCAACTGGCCATGCTGATGATACGGTGCTTCTCCGGGTCAAACTGCTCCAGGTTGATGCCCGGCAACAGCACCGCGTCGCAGTCCTGCAGGGTCTTGCTCGGCGCGCTGACCAGCACGCGCTTGGCGCCGCGATCCAGATGCGCCTGCGCGCCAGCCCTCACCGTGGCCCGCCCCGTGCAGTCCACGACCAAATCCACCCCCAGCGCCCCCCAATCAGGCAGTTCCTGCAGGGTGTTGTAGTACGCGATCTTCCTGCCGCCGATGATGAACGCATTGTCCTCGGCCTGCACCGGTTCGTGCCACCGCCCATAGTTGGAATCCACGGCGAACAAGGCGGCCAGCGTCGGCACATCCTTGATGTCGGAGATAGAGACCGGCACAAAAAGCCCGCCCTTGAGCGCCGCCTTCAGCGCAGAGCGGCCAATCCTGCCAAACCCGTGTATCGCGATGTTACCCATGTGTACCTCCTTCAGTGGTAAATAGAACTTTCAGACACCGACCCGTCATAAGCACGCACCCACACACGCCCCGTGGTGCTGCCGACGCCGGGCTTTCGGTAACTATACCGCATGGTACGAAAACCGTCAACTTGGCCCAACCCGCGCTAGTAGTGAATACACTCTACGTGTTCGGACGTTGTGCCGCCAACCCATTGCGAGCGCAGGGGCTGGTTCCATGTGCGGGACTTGTATCTTTCGCCAACGCTGTGGTAAACTATGCGTACTTCAATGAGGAGAGCGCTATGACCCGATTCCCACGGTGCAGTGGTATTCTGATGCACCCAACCTCGCTGCCAAGCCGATACGGCATCGGCGATATGGGGCCTTCCGCTTACCAGTTCGCGGACTTCCTTGCGGCGGCCGGGCAATCGTATTGGCAGGTGCTGCCCCTCAGCCCCACCGGCTTCGGCGACTCGCCGTACCAGGGGTTGTCGGTCTTCGCCGGCAACCCGCTGCTCATCAGCCCCGAACTGCTTCTGCACGAGGGCCTTCTCGCGCCCGAACACCTCGCCGATGTCCCGCAATTCTCGGATGCCCGAGTGGACTTCGGGCGCGTGATCCCCTACAAGACCGCGCTCCTGGATCGCTCATTCGCCCACTTCCAGGCCCAAGCCTCGGACGCCCAGCGCGCCGCCTTCACCGCGTTCTGCGCCGAAAACGCCTTCTGGCTGGAAGACTACGCCCTCTTCGCCGCGCTGAAGGAGCACTACAACCTGCGGCCGTGGTACGAATGGGACAGGGACATCGCCAGGCGCGAACCAGACGCCCTGCGCCGGTGGCGTGAACACCTCCGCGACCGTATTGAGGCCCAGAAATACCGGCAATGGCTATTCCTCACCCAGTGGCTGCGCCTCAAGCGCTACGCCAACGACAGGGGCATTCGCATCATCGGCGACATCCCCCTGTACGTGGCCAGGGACAGCACGGACGTATGGGCCAACCCGCACCTGTTCCACCTGGACGAGAACCTGGAGCCTACGGTCGTGTCCGGCGTCCCGCCTGACTACTTCAGCGCCACGGGCCAACTGTGGGGGCACCCCATCTACCAATGGGATCTCATGGCCGAGGATGGTTACGCCTGGTGGATCGCGCGCTTCCGCATGGCGTTTACCCAGGCCGACGTCATCCGAATTGACCACTTCCGAGGCTTCTACAACTACTGGGAAGTCCCCGCCGGCCGGGATACCGCCGTGGTGGGCCGGTGGCTGTACGGGCCGGGCGCGCGCCTCTTCCATGCCGTAACGCAGGCGCTGGGCGAAGTGGCCATCATCGCGGAAGACCTGGGCGACTTTGACGACGCCTCACGCGCGGGTGTGGACGCGCTGAAGGCCGAATTCGGCTATCCGGGCATGAAGATTCTCCAATTCGCGTTCGGCGGCGACCCCAGCGATCCTTTCTTGCCGCACAACTACACCCGCGATTGCGTCGTCTATACCGGCTCTCACGACAACGACACCACCGTCGGCTGGTATCAGGTAACGTCCACCGAAAAGGAGCGCGACTATGCCCGCCGGTACATGGCCGTGGACGGCTCTGACATCGCGTGGGACTTCATCCGCCTGGCGTGGGCGTCGGTAGCCAACACCGCCATGACCACCACCCAAGACCTGCTGAGCCTGGGCCATGAGGCGCGCATGAACCACCCGGGCACGTCGGGAGCGCCGAACTGGTGCTGGCGGGTGCTTCCGGGCGCCCTGACCGACAACATCGCGGCGCGGCTCCGAGAACTGACGTATCTATACGGGCGACTTCGGCAACCCTAGAGGACACACCATGGCCACCGTAGATTTCCCC
>JACIWU010000055.1 GCA_014360805.1 Chloroflexota bacterium | reverse complement strand
TGCACCAGAATCTTCTCAGCCTGGAAGTAGAGTTCCTTGCGCTTCGCCGGATCGGAGGAAGCCGCCGCCTCTTCCGTCAGCCGGTCAAACTCCGCGTTGCTCCACTTGATGTCATTGGAGCCGAGCGTGCTGTGGAAGACTTCCAACACCCAGTTGTTCTCATCCGGGTAGTCGGCGCACCAGCCGAGGCGGTAAATCTGCGGCGTGTCCGGGCCGTGGATCGTCTTCAGATAGACCGCCCACTCCTGGTTGGCCAGTTTGACCTCAACGCCCAGGTTCTCCTTCCACTGCTGCTGGATGAACTCGGCGATGCGCTTGTGGCCTTCCGAGGTGTTGTACATCAGGGTGATCTCGGGCAGGCCCTTGCCATCGGGATACCCGGCATCGGCCAGCAACTGCTTCGCCTTGGCGGGATCAAACGGGATCTCCGGGAAGTTCGGATCTTCCGCCGGCGAGCCGAAGATGCCCGGGCAAGCGAAGGTCTTGGCAGGCTTCTGGCCGCCCTTCAGCACGGTGTCAATCAGTTTCTGGCGGTCAAAGGCCATGGAGAACGCCTGGCGGACCAACTTGTTGTCAAAGGGCGGCTTGGTGTTGTTGAACCCGTAGTAGTAGGTGCACAGGTACGGAGCGATGTACAGTTCCTTGCTGAGCACCGGATCTGCCCTTACGCGGTCCAGGTCTGCGGAAGGAACACCCGCAACATCCAGTTCGCCGTTCTCGTACATGGCGAAGGCCGTGGACGCTTCCACCACCATGGCCCAGTTGATGGTCTCAATGGAGACGTTCTTGGCGTCATAGTACTTCGGGTTCTTCACCATGACCATCTTGTTTTCATGTTCCCACGTCTCCAGCATGTAGGGGCCGTTGGTCCAGATGTTGCCCGGCTCGGTCCACTTGTCGCCGAACTGCTCAATGGGCTCGCGAGGAACGGGGCGGTTGACCCACATGCCCGCGATACCGGCGAAGAAACCGGCCGGCTTCTCCAGCGTGAACTGGACGGTGTAGGCATCCAGCGCCTTCACGCCGACCTCGTTGGCATCGGTGATCTCACCCGTGTTGAACTTCTGGCCGTTCTTGATGATATAGTCCACATACGCGTAGTCGGAGGCGGTAACCGGGTCCAGGGTGCGCTTCACGCCATACTCAATGTCATAGGCGGTTACGGGGCCCTTCTCCGTTACCTTCTTGGTGGCGGGGTCGTAGTGCACCCAGACCACGTCCTTGCGCATATAGAACGTCCAGGTCAACCCGTCGGGGGAGACTTCCCACTTGGTAGCCAACTCGGGGATCGTCTCCAGCGTCTTGTCGTCAAAGTCGGTCAGGCCCAAGAACAGCAACTCATCGCACTGCACCGACGTGGTGTCCGTGGCCAGGCCGGGGTCCAGCGTGGGCGGCTCGGTGCCAAGGTTCATGTTGATGGACTTGGCCAACTTCTCGCCCCCGCCGCCGCAGGCCCCCAGCACCATCGCGACGACAACGAGCAGCGAAACCAGCACGAACTTCTTGTTCATCTTCCCATTTCCTCCTTAGATTCTTTACGGATTTTGAACTACCCAAGGGCTTTCTGTCGCGTCAGGTTTCGGCAACCACCCCCTTTCCGGTTTCAGAAAGTCCACGACGGTGGGGACATGATGCATGGAACAACTCGGGACAGCGAGTCTATGCTATTATAGCATATTCTTGCGTTTCGTCAAGCCTATTGGGGCCAGCGCCAGGCCCCAGGCGCAGGTTGTTGCTGGTCCAGTTGCATCAACCGTTTGGCATTGAGCACATCCTTCGGATACCGGTCCAGCGCTTTGCTGTAGGTAGCCGCGACAACCGTCGGCACGGCCGTGCGATTCCATCCGGTCGTGGGGAACCCGCGGCTAAGCCCCAGGCCAAACCCCAGCACCAGCACCGCGAGCACCACGCCCTGGAGCAGGTTGGCCAGGCGGGTCTGCCACACGACCCCGCGGGCCTGCCGGTCTGGCTCAGGCTGAGCGGCCTCAATCCGCGCGCGCACGCGCTGCCACACCTGCGGCGAAGGCTCCAGCCCCTCCGTCTCCGCGCGCAGGGCGTCGCGGATCGCCCAGTCCAACTCCTCGTCCGAAACCCTACGTGCTCGTTCCCACATCATCAGAACTCGTACACGACCTCTGGCTCTGCTTGCCGCAACCGCTCCAGCGCGCGCCTCAACTTCGCGCGCCCGTAGTGCAGCCTGGACTTGACCGTGCCCACCGGGCAGTCCAGGACGTAGGCGATTTCCTCTATAGAGAAACCGCCGAGATAGAACAGCACCAACGCCACCCGCTGGTCAAACCCCAGGGTATCCAGCGCCTTCGCCAGCACGTCGCTCACTTCGGCGCGGTGAAGCGCCACCTGGGGCGACTCGGTTCGGGCCGAATGCTCCCCCGCCGCCAGGAAGTCCAGCGGCAGAATCCGATAACGCTGCGCCTGCCGCCACCAGTTGTAACTCAGGTTCACGGCGATCCGATGCAGCCAGGGCCCCAGCGACTCGCATTCCACCACGCGCCCGATGCTCCGGTACGCGCGCACGAAGCATTCCTGCGTAACCTCTTCGGCGGCGTAGCGGTCGCGAAGGATAGCATAGGCCGTGCGGAACACCATGGTGCTGTACTTCTTGTACAGCGCCTCAAAGGCCCCTATGTCGCCCGACCGGGCTTGCGAGACGAGGGCAGCGTCCGCACTTTCTGCCACAACAAACACTCTCTCTATTTGCAAATACAACGGCGTTGCCCCGAAGGTTCAATTTCCGCGAAATTTTCCTCAACGCCATCTCGGTTCGGCCCGTTGTTGGCGGCCCCGTACGACGGATGCCATTCCGCGCCAGTGCGAGCGGGGCGCCGACACGCTCTAGATGCCCATGGCGCGCTGGGCCGCCTCTACCCCGCGCCCCATCTCCACCGGATAGCCCAAAGCTCCAAGGCCGCGCTCTATCGCGCCGACCGTCGCCAGGATGTCGGACGGCCCCGCCGGCCCCATGTGGCCCACGCGGAAGTAGCGCGTCTTGATGTCGGGGTGTAGGCCGCCCGCCACCACCACGCCCTCCGCCGCGATCTTGCCCAGCAACTCGGCGCCCACACCATCGGGATAGTACACCGCCGTCAGGGTCGTGGCGGCAATCTCTGAGCGCGCAGGCACCTGCCGCAGCCCCAGGGCCGCCATCGCCGCCTTGAACCCGTCGCTCAACCGTCGGTGGCGCAGGAACCGCGCATCCATCCCCTCGGCCAGAATCTGCGCCAGACTGACCCTGAGCGCGTACACGAGGTTGACCGCCGGCGTGCCGAAGTAGGCAGCCTTGCGCTGGCGGTAGGCTTCCATGATGGGCAGCCACTTGCCCCAGTCGGCGTAGTAACTGCGCACCAGCGTCTTGCGGCGGCGAAAGGCCTCAATCGCCCGCTCGCTGGCCACCAGCAAGGCCAGCCCGGGCGGCACCGATATCGCCTTCTGCGACGCGGTGAGGTACACGTCCACGCCCCACTCTTCCTGGCGGCACTCCATGCCCGCCGTCGCGCACACGCCATCCACAACCGACAGCGCGCCGTGCTCCCGCGCCAGGGCGGCCAGCGCCTTGACGTCGGTCGCGACGCCGGTGGACGTGTCCACGTGGGTTACGGCCATGACTTTGTATGGGGCCGACGCCAGTTTGGCCTCCACCTGCGCCATGTCGGGCACCTCGCCCAGCGGCGCCACGATTTCGTCCACCTCGGCCCCCTGGCGGCGGGCGATGTCGCTGAACCGCTCGCCGAACACGCCCGTGCGCAGCACCAGCACCCTGTCGCCCGGCTCCACCAGGTTGGCCAGCCCCAGTTCCATGGCCAGCGTGCCCGAGCCTGCCACAACGAACGGATACCCGTGAGGCGCTAGGAAGACCTGCAGCATATCGTCCAGCGCCTGGCCAAACAGATCAATGAACTCCGCACTGACGTGGCTATCCGTGGGGATGGACATGGCGCGCAACACAGCGGGGTCAAACGAAATGGGGCCAGGGATCATCAGCAGTTGGCGTTCGTTCATTCTCCCTCCCGACCAGGCAACCCGGCGCACTCCTGCGCCAGAATCCAATACAAAATCCCGCCGCTCGTATTGTACACGCATTTGCGCGGCTATGTCAACTCAAGCACCCAAACGCTAGTGTTGGGAGGGCAACGTGCGACGCACCTCGGAGGTGCGTCGCACGTGCTCCCCTATCCGGATTCGCGCGCATTTGCGCTATTCGCGGTTGCAGTCCGTAGGGCGGCTTCCCATAGCCACCAGGGACACGGGGCAGGTATGGAAACCTGCCCTACGCTCTGTTCCCCATTCGCGCGCATTTGCGCTATTCGCGGTTGCAGTCCGTAGGGCGGCTTTCCATAGCCGCCAGGGACACGGGGCAGGTATGGAAACCTGCCCTACGCTCTGTTCCCCATTCGCGCGCATTCGCGCTATTCGCGGTTGCAGAGCCTACGATCGCTTACGGGCTTGACACCGCGACGCGATGGACCACCAGCGCGTTCCCTTCCGAGTCGGCCCGGCCCGATTGCACCACGGGCACGCGCTCGTTTGCCTCGGGCAGGTACAGGCCGACCAGCACGCGGTACTCGCCGGGCGGCGCGTCGGCCGGCACGGTGAGCATGTGGGCGTCGGGAATAACCTCCCCCGCCGTCCAGGTCGTCGTGGGGCGGCTCCCACGGGCCGGCTCGCTGTCGTCCTGGGTAACGATCTGCCCGCTCGCGTTCACCAGGTGCACGAAGACCGAGTACCGATTCTGAACGGGCCGCAGCGCCTGCCAGCGGAAAGTAACGTGGAGCGTCTCGCCCGGGCGCAGCGCTCCCCGGTCTGCTTCCACCGTCAGCAGGCGCGCCACATCGCCAAGCGTCGCGTTGATGCTGAGAGTGCGCCCCGACGAAACCTTCAGGAGCACGGTTGTCCCCGGGATGACTTGAGTTCCGGCTGGCGGGTCTTGGGCGATCACCGTGTCGGACGGGCTTTCGCTCCACACATCCTGCCGCGCGGCGTTCAGGTTGCTGCCGGCAAGCGCGGCCTCGGCTGCGCCATACGACTGCCCCACCACGTTGGGCACCGTCGTCTTGTCGGATCCTTTGCTCAGGATGAGGCGCACCGTGCTCCCGCGCGGCGCTCGCTGCCCGCCCGGGGGGTCCTGGCTGATGACTTTGCCCAGGGGCACGGCGTCGGAATACTGTTGGCCCGCGACCTCGGCCAGCAAGCCCGCCTGGGCCAGCACCGCCCAGGCCGTCGCCTCGTCCAGGCCCGTCAGGTCGGGGACCACAACGCTGCTGGCGTCCTGCGCGCCCGGCGACGGCGCCATCGCCACAGGCGCGGCGTACCGCGCGTACACCGTGGCCCAAAGGGGCACCAGGCCCAGAATGGCGAGAAGAGCCATGACGGCCAGGGCGATACCCACGGCATCCCACCCTTGCGCGGGTCGGGGTTGTGGGGCCACCCGCGTCGCGGGCCTGGCCGCAGGGCGCGCCTGGGGCAGCGAGAGCGAGCGAAACGCGGGCCTATCGGGAAGCGAATGCCACCGCGACCGCCAGTAGGCCGCCAGCGCCTGGGCCAGGGCGTGCACATCGGGATAGCGGTCCTCGCGCAGGAGCGATGCGAAGTCCGGCGGCGCCGTCCGGGCGTCGCCCAGCATGGCGCGCAGCAACGCGAGAAGCCTGGCCACGTCGTCCCGTGCGTCTCCCGCGGCGGGCAGGCCGAACACGCGCACCGCCGCGCCGGGCAGCAGCCGCACGTTACCCCGCCCGTCCAGGGCGAAGTCCGCAAGCCCCAGCCCCGCGGGGGAAACGCCCGCCTGGCGCAGATGGGAGAACAGGGAGCAGAGTTGCAGCCCGATGTCCACAACGCGGGCCACCGAAAGCCCGCCTGCTTTCTGGACAAGGCGCGGGAGCCAGAAGTCGCCCGGCCACTCGGCCACGGCATACTCCACGCCGCGATCCCGCCCGTAGCCCACAAGCGCGGGCAGCGCGGGGTGCGACACGCCAGCCCAACGTTGCAGAATCTGCCGGATGCCGGGCAACGGGGGCGCAGCATCGCCCGACGGCGCGCGGAACACGAGAAGCGCCACCCTCTCGCCCGAACGCGTGTCCTCGGCGCGGTAGGTGATCGCCCGCGAGTCCGCGTAGGCCCGCGCCAGGATGCGATAGCGACCGCCTACCAAGTCCTGTTGTGTTCTGCCTTCCATGCCCACCGCGCTTGCACCAGATTTGCCCCCATTCTACATGGGTTTCCCCTTTTGTTCAAAAGCCTCCCCGGTGCTATAATTCGGGCACCTCAAAGGGATGGGCGGGACTATGAAGGCCAGACTCATCTACAACCCTCGCGCGGGGCAGCGCGATTTGACCCAAGACATCCTTGCCGCAAGAGACTACCTGGCGGCCCATGGCTGGTTCGTGGATTGGTTTGTGGAGAACGACCCGCACCGCATCACGGAACTGTCCAGGGAAGCCGCGCAGGCCAGCTACGATGTGGTGATCGCGTCGGGGGGCGACGGCACCATCAGCCGCGTCGTGAACGGCCTGGCCCGCACCGAGACCGCGCTGGGCGTGCTACCCGCAGGCACCGGCAACGCCTGGGCGCAGGAGATGGGCATCCCCGTGTCCAAGGTCTTCACGCGGCGGGCGCTGCTGGAAGCCGCCGATGTCCTCCTGCGCGGCGAGATACGGACGGTGGATTTGGGCAGGGCCGGCGAGGATTACTTCCTCATGTGGGCAGGCGTCGGCTTTGACGCCCGCGTAACCGAGGTAGTGAGTTGGGAACTGCGCCGCCACATCGGCAACCTGGCCACGTGGATCGCCGGCTTCCAGGTAGCCCCCGACTACGCCGGCACTCCGGCCACCATCACCGTGGACGGCAAAACCTACCGCAGCCAGTTCATCCTCACCGTCATCGGCAACGCCCAGTCGTATGCGGGCTCCGTGCGCATGACGCCCATCGCACGCCTGGACGATGGCCTGCTGGACGTGTGCGTGTTCAAGGGCAAGGGATTCGCCGATACGCTCAAGCACCTGGTCAACGTCCTTTCGCAGACTCACATGATCAGCCCCGACGTGGAGTACTACCAGGGAGAGCGCATCCACATAGAGGCCGACGAGCCGCTGCCCGTCCACCTTGACGGTGACGCGATGGGCCGCACTCCGATGGATTTCGGCGTCGCGCCCAAGTCGCTGCGCGTAATCCTGCCGCAGAACGCGCCCGAACGCCTCTTTATCTCGCAGTAGCGGCTGGACTCGGACCATGAAGCCTCTGTACTATCTCGGCGTGGCGGCCCCGATCGCGATCCTCGGCGACCTGCTGGGGTGGAGCCCCGTGGCGGTGTTCATCCTCTCGGCCGCGGCGCTGATCCCCCTCGCGGGGCTTCTGGGCCAGGCCACGGAGGAACTGACCGCGCACACCGGCCCACGGCTCGGCGGGCTTCTCAACGCCACACTGGGCAACGCCGCCGAACTCATCATCACCATCTTCGCCATTCGCGCGGGCCTGCTGGAATTGGTGAAGGCATCCATCACCGGCTCTATCCTTGGCAACATCCTGCTCGTCCTGGGTCTCGCCATGTTTTTCGGCGGCCTTCGCAACGGCGTGCAGGCGTTTGACCGCGAACACGCTGGCATGAACGCCACGATGATGATCCTCGCCGTCGTCGCCTTGATTGTGCCATCCGTGTTCAGCCACACGATTGACCTCGTGGACCATCACGGCGTGGAGGCGCTAAGCATCGGCGTTGCGATCGCCATGCTGGTGCTCTACGCGCTGAGCCTGGTGTACGCGTTCCTGCCGGGGCGGGTGCCGGTGCAGGCCCACGAGCACACGCCGAGCAAAGCGCGGTGGTCCGTGCGCACGTCGCTCCTGTGGCTGGTGTTCGCCACGGTCCTGGTGGCGTGGCTGAGCGAGATTCTGGTGGGCGCCGCCGAGCCGGTAGTGGAAGCCTGGGGCATCAGCGAGTTCTTCCTGGGCATCGTCATCATCCCTTTGGTGGGCAATGTGGCCGAACACCTGGTTGCCGTGCAGGCGGCCTGGAAGAACCAGATGGAACTGGGCATGGCGGTGGCCGTCGGTTCCAGCCTGCAAATCGCCCTGTTCGTGGCCCCGCTGCTCGTGTTCATCAGCCTTCTGTTCGGCAATCCGCTGACGCTCGTGTTCAACGAGTTTGAGTTGGTGGCGTTGGCGGGGGCCGCACTCGTGGCCGGTATCGTCGCCCTGGACGGCAAGAGTAACTGGCTGGAGGGGGCGCAGTTGCTGGCCGTGTACGTCATCACCGCCCTGGCGTTCTACTTCCTGCCGTAGCGACGCCCCGCGCAGGGCGCCGCCAAAACCGGTAGCAACAGGCTATCCTTGTTGGGAGACCGACCCATGCGCCACAAGGTACTGGTTCTGCTAATGGCAGCCCTCGCCCTGCTCGCGCCGGCGGCGGTGCGGGGCATGTCTGGGGCCGTCGGGGGAGACGGCGCCGCGCCCACCGCCGCCGAAACGCCGCCCCGCCCCAGTTTCATGGGCCTGAACGCCTACTTCGGCGAACTCCACCAGCACACCGGGTACTCTACCGATGGCTGCGGCCTGCCCGAGGAGGCCATCATCGCCGCGCGCAACACGCGCCACAACGACTTTATGGCCATAACCGAGCACAACAACTCCTTCCACGTGCCTGAAATCGGGTCGCTGGCCCGCGGCTGCCGCATCTCCCAGACCGACCCGCGCAAATGGCAGACGCTGGGGGAACTGGCCGAGCGCTACACGCAGGACGGGTACTTCATCCTTCTGCGCGGCTACGAACACACCCGCGACGAGGGCCATCTCAACGTGTTCAACTCCGAGGAGATGGTCTCGCCCGTGTGGGTGGACGACTTCTACTCGTGGCTGGCCGGGCAGCCCCCCGATGTCTTCGCTCAGTTTAATCATCCCATGCCCCTGGACTGGGTGGGCGGCATAGGGGATTTCAACGGGTTCGCCTTCTTCCCGCCCGCCGCGCCCAAGATTCCGCTGATAGAGAACGCGGCCGCGCCGCCGTTCTACTTCGCGTATCCGCGCGCGCTGGCCAATGGCTGGCAGGTGTCCTCGGTGGGCTACGGCGATGGGCACTACGCCAACCAGGCGGGAAGCCTGCGCTACGGCGTTTTCGCGCCCAACATCACCAGGCGTGACCTGATTGACGCGCTCCGCAGCGGGCGCACCTTCGGCAACACCGACGGACAGTTGGCCGTAGCCCTCGTGGGCAATGGCCGCTGGATGGGCGAGCCGACCTCCGCGGACGCGATCACATTCCGCGCCTACGCCGCCGACCGCGCCGGCGATGCCATCGTGAAGATGGAGTTGCTCGGCAGGGACGGCTTCATCACATCGTGCGCGCCGATGACCACCCCGGCCGAATGCCAGTTCCACGTCGCGGAAGTGCGCCCGGGCGACTTCTTCTACGTGCATGTCCTGGACGCGCGGGGCGATCACGGCTGGAGCGGCTCCATCGTGAGGCCCATGTACACCCGCCTGCAAACGAACCCGGCCACGCTGCGGTTTGCCTTCGGCGACGGCAACCAGCCGCCGCAATCCCAGGCGTTCCTGCTGGAGACCAACGACGGCCGCGACGCCGCGTGGCAGGCGGTGGCGCAGAACGACTGGATTCGCATTGAGCCTTCGCAGGGCGACCACCTGCCGGCCGCCATCACGGTAACCGTCCTCCCCGCAGGGTTGCAGCCCGGCCTCCACATTTCGGGCATCGCCGTTGAGGCGGTGGGAAGCGACCACCTCCCGCTGGTTGAAGGCGTCCAGGCCGAAGTCGGCGCGGTGCCGGCGGTGGCGATCACGGTGTCGCCGCGCATCACCGAGTGCATCGTCCCATTTGAAGCGCCGGCCGTAACGGGCACGCTGTTCGTGTCCACGTCCGCGCCGGGCTTGTCGTGGTTCGCCACGCCGGCGGTACCCTGGATTTCGCTGGCGCAAACCAACGGCACGGGCAGCAGCGCGGTTGAATTCACCGCCAACCTGGCGGGGTACGCGCCGGGTCAATACGCCGGCCAAATCGTGGTGATGGCCGGCGCGCAGATTCGCGTCTCCGAGGTGCGGATGGCGCTGCGCCCGTATCGGGCCATCGTGGCCGCGCTGCAACAGGGCAAGGACGGCTACGCGGGCGTCGGCGACTCCTACCTGGACCAGTACGCGCCCACCACATCCCAAGGTCAGAGAGGAGGACTTGTCGCGCGGGCCGCCGGACTCCAGGTCCCCCTGCTGCGATTTGACCTGTCCCATATCCCGACCGACTCCACAGTGCTCACCGCGACGCTGTCGCTGTACGCGTTGGAGAAGAGCACACAATCGGAATTGATGATGCGCATCTACGAGGTGCTGGCTCCGTGGGACGAAAACGGTGCCACCTGGCAGGAACGCTCGGCAGGGCAACCGTGGCGGAAGAACGGCGCGGCCCTCCGCTGCGAGGACACCGCGTGTGAACCCATCGCCCACATGCGCGTCAACGAGATCAAACGCTGGTACACGTGGGACATCACTTCCCTTGCGAAGAAGTGGGTGGCCAGCCCCGACACGAATCACGGCATGCTGCTGTTCGGCGAGTCCAGCGCCAACATCGCGTTCACGTTCTACTCGTCCCAGTCCCACCCCTATCAGGCCGCGTTCAGGCCGCGCCTGGACATCGTGTACGGCGAGCCCACGCCGACGCCGACGGCCACGCCGACACCGACCGACACGCCCACTCCGACGCCCACGCCCACCGAGACCCCAACCCCCACGCCAACGCCAACGGCAACGCCCACCCCGCCGCCGGTGTACAGATTGCGCTTCCCCTGCCTCTGGCTGCGCCGGTAGCGGTGAATCCGGTCTCGTAGGGCGGCTTCCCATAGCCGGCGCTTGGGGCAGGTATGGAAACTTGCTATGGGCCTAGGTGCTGGACCCAGGTGCGACGCACCTGGTGTTCGCACCGCCGAGATCGCGGAGAACGCGGAGTTTTCGGGGTAAATCTCCGCGGTCTCCGCGTGCTCCGCGGTGAATCCGAGTAGGCAGAGCGATGAGAGTGGCCGCAGCACGTTGCGGGGAGCGTCGCCCCGTTGTATAATGCAGGCGTACAGATATGCCGGAGGAAGCGCGCCGTGTCTCCCGTCTTGGACGAAAGGATGCTAGACTTTATCAGCCACAGCGACGCCCAGACGCGACGGCTGGGTGCGCGCCTGGCCGCCCTGCTGCGCGGGGGCGAGGTGATCTGCCTGGAGGGAGAACTGGGCACGGGCAAGACCTGCTTGGCCCAGGGCATCGGCAAGGGCCTGGGCGTGGAAGAGCCTATCGTCAGCCCCAGTTTCACCCTCATCCGAGAATATGCCACCGCCCCGTCGCGCCCCAAATTCATCCACGTGGACTTGTATCGTCTGGGAGAGGATGACCTGCCCACGCTGGGACTGGAAGAGTACCTCAACCTCTCGTGCGTCGTGGTGATTGAGTGGGCCGACCGCATGGGCGCGAGCACGCCGGAGAAGCGCCTGGAAGTGCGTCTGCGCTTCGTGGACGACACCAAACGCGGCCTCACGTTTGTCGCCTACGGGGACGAACATCGGCAACTGTTGGAGGCATTTCGGCGCAGCATGTTCGGGGGCGACAGAGGAGGAGAGCGGTGATTGCTCGGGACGCCATCGTGCTCGCCATAGATACGGCCACGTCCACCGCGGGCATCGCCCTGTACAGCGAGAACCGCGTGCTGGCAGAAGCCACGTGGGTAACCCAGGGTAACCACACGGCGGAACTGATGCCGACCCTGGCGTTCGTGATGGAGCGGCAGCACCTGAAGGTGCAGGACTTAGGCGGGCTGGTCGTTTCCATCGGGCCTGGGTCCTTCACGGGGACGCGCATCGGGCTGGCCGTTGCCAAGGGCCTGGCGCTGGCGCACAACCTGCCTCTGGTCGGCGTGCCGTCGCTGGACGCGCTGGCCTACGCCCATGCGCCCTTGCGGCTCCCCACATGGGCGGTGGTAGAAGCCGGGCGGGGGCGCTACTGCGCGGCGCTGTACGGCATCCAGCGCGGCCAATGGCAGAAAATCTCGCCGTACCGAATCGTGAAGTTGGATGCTTTGGTACCCGACGGCAACCACAAGACCCTCTACTGCGGCGAACTGGATCGCGCCGCGCGGGAACACCTGCGGCAGACATTCGCCGACCTGGCGATCCTGGCCCCAAGCGCCGCCTCACTCCGCCGACCCGCGTTCCTCGCCGAATTGGGCTGGCGTCGGCTGCTGGCAGGCGAAACCGATGACATCGCGACGCTCAGCCCCATCTACCTCCAGCACCCCGTGTCGGAGAGGGAGCCGTGAACGGCGAGGACTTGCCCTATCTCCTGGAGCCCATGCGGGTACGGGACATCCCCGAAGTGCTGGAAATTGAGCGGGTTTGCTTCTCCACGCCCTGGTCGTCGCACGCGTACCGCTACGAGATAGAGGAGAACACCCTGTCCTGGTACGTGGTGGCGCGGCCTGCCCCCACACCGACGGCGCGCGGGGTCTTCGGCAAGATCAGGAGACTGCGCCTGTCGGCGCCGCCGCGCACGCCCATCATCGGCTACGGCGGATTCTGGATGATGGTGGACGAGGCGCACATCAGCACGCTGGCCGTGGCGCCTCCATACCGACGGCGCGGCGTCGGCGAATTGCTGCTCCTGACGATGATAGAGGAAGCCCAGCGGCGGGGCGCATCGGCGGTAACGCTGGAAGTCCGGGTCAGCAACCTGCCCGCTCAGCGGCTGTACGAGAAGTATGGGTTCACGATCCAGGGGAGGCGCGTGCGCTACTACAGCGACAACGGCGAGGATGCCTACATCATGACGACGCCCCCACTCCGCTCCGCCTCGTACCGCGAGACGCTGGCCGCCCTCAAGGCCCGCCTGTACGAGCGGCTCTCCGCCGAGAAGCCCCCCAGCGGCACGTAGGGCCCGTCTTCCTTCTCGCCCGCGATGAGCCGCCGCACGCCCGATTTGGACAAAACGCACGGTTGTGGTATAGTATGCAGTCGGATGCCAAAGGCATCCGATAATTTTGCACGCCCTCCAACTGAGTGAGCCGTGCCGCTGGGACAGGCGTCCGGCGGTCCTCACCGGGATGACGAGGGCGGAAGAAAAAAACGGAGGGAATATGGCGATCGTTTCAATGAAAGAACTCCTGGAGGCGGGAGTTCACTTCGGGCACCGCAGGCGGCGGTGGAACCCGAAGATGAAACCCTTCATCTTCACGGAGCGCAAGGGGATTCACATCATTGACCTGCAGCAGACGCTGAGTCGGCTGGAGGCGGCTTACAACGTTACCCGCGAAACCGTGGGCAACGGCGGCATCGTCCTCTTCGTGGGGACCAAGAAGCAGGCGCAGGACACCATCGCCGAAGAGGCCACGCGCTGCAATATGCCGTTTGTCAATCAGCGGTGGCTGGGCGGAACGCTGACCAACTTCCGCACCATCCGCCAGCGGATTGAGTACATGGAGGCGCTGGAAAGGCGATTTGAGAGCGGCGACATCAACCGCCTGACGAAGAAGGAAATCCTGCTGTACCAGCGGGAACTGGAAAAATTGCATGTCCGCTTTGGCGGGCTGCGCAAACTGACCCGCCTGCCGGATTTGCTGTTCGTGGTGGACGTGAAGCGGGAGGAAATCGGCATCAAGGAGGCCCGCACCCTGGGCATCCCGGTCATCGCCATGGTGGACACCAACTGCGATCCCGATCCGGTGGACTACGTGATCCCGTCCAACGACGACGCGATCCGCGCCATTCGGCTGATGACCTCCAAGATCGCCGACGCCGTGCTGGAAGGCCTGGCCATCCGCAGCACGATGGAAGCCGAAGAGGAAGCCGCCCGCGAAGCACAGGCCGCGGCAGAAGCCGCCCGCAAGACACAGGCCGAGGAGGCCGGAGAACTGGAATACACCTACGAGGATGAGGACGAGCGCCTCTTGGGCGAGTCAACCCTGGCGAAACTGCGGTCTGGCCTGTTCGCAGGCGAAGATGACGAAGACGCCACCGAGGAGCATGAGGTCGAGGAACTAGAGGACGAGTTTGAGGCCGAAGATGTAGAGGACGAAGAAGAGTAGGCCCGGCTACAACAGGCCCTCTCACAATACGAGTCAGCGCGGGCCGGTCGCCCGGTGGCAACCGGCGGCGTGCCAATCACAACGCGCGACTCACACGAGGAGTCTATCATGGAGATCACGGCAACAATGATAAAGGAACTGCGCGAGCAGACAGGCGCAGGAGTTTTGGATTGCAAAAAGGCCCTGGAGACAAACGGCGGAGACTTCCAGAAGGCCATTGCCTATCTCAAGGAGAAAGGGCTGGCGGCGGCAGCGAAGCGCGCAGACCGCGAAGTGCCCGAGGGCGTCATCGGCTTCTACGTGCATCCCGGAAGCCGCGTCGCCGGACTGGTGGAAGTGAACTGCGAGACCGACTTCGTAGCACGCACCAACGAGTTCCAGCAGTTGGCGAAGGACCTGGCCATGCACGTCGTGGCCATGGCGCCCAAGTACTTGTCGCCCGAGGACATCCCGTCGGCCGTGCTGGAGGAAAAACGCCGCGCCGCGCTGAGCGAACTTGAGGGAACCAACAAGCCCGCCGAAGTCGTGGAGAAAATCGTCCAGGGGAAACTGGAGAAGTTCTACAACGAGGTCTGTCTGTTGCGCCAGGCATTCATCAAAGACGAGACCATGACCATCCAAGACCTGGTAACCCAGGTGGCGGCGAAGGTCGGCGAGAACACTCGGATCCGGCGCTTCGTCCGCTACGAAGTGGGCGAGGAACTGTGATTCGGGACAGGGGATGCAACCGGTGTTGCATCCCTTGTTTTCAGCCCACAGCCCTGTGGAGGCAGGTATGCCGCAACTGAAGTACAAGAGGATTCTGCTCAAGGTCGGCGGGGAGGCGCTGGCAGGCCCGAAGGGGTACGGCATTGACCCCGAGGCCGCCGAGGCGCTGGCCGCCAAGATCGCCGTGCTCAAATCCTACGGCGCAGAGGTGGCCATCGTGCTGGGCGCGGGCAACATCTGGCGCGGCATTGACGGCATCAGCCACGGCATGGAACGCGCCACCGCCGACCACATGGGGATGCTGGCCACCGTCATGAACGCGCTGGCGCTGCAGGACGCGCTGGAGCGCGCGGGCCTGGATACGCGCGTCCAGACCGCCATTGAGATGCGCGCCGTCGCCGAACCCTACATCCGACTCCGCGCCATCCGCCACCTGGAGAAGGGGCGCGTCGTCATCATGGGCGCGGGCACCGGCAACCCCTTCTTCACCACCGACACGGCAGCGGCCCTGCGGGCGGTGGAGATCAACGCCGACGTGCTCATCAAGGCTACCAAGGTGGATGCCGTGTACGACGCGGACCCGCACAAGCATCCCGAGGCCAAACGCTTTGAGAAACTCACGTACATTGAGGCGCTGAACCTGCGCGTGGGCGTGTTGGACAGCACGGCCATCAGCCTGTGCATGGACAACGACATGCCCATCGTCGTCGTCAACTTGTGGGAACCGCACAGCGTAGAGAAAGTGCTGTTCGGAGAACCGATCGGCACACTCATCTACCATTAGGACGGTTGCTTTCGGGCAAATCGGCCAGGGCAGGTGCACCATGATTAAGGAACTGCTGACAGAAACCGAACAACGTATGGAAAAGGCGCTGGAAGCCCTTTCGTCCGACCTGGTCGGCATCCGCACAGGGCGGGCGTCGCCTGCGCTGGTGGAGCGGCTCATGGTGGACTACTACGGGGTGCCCACGCCGCTGAACCAGATCGCCAGCATCGCCGTGCCCGAACCCAGGCTGCTGGCCATCCGCCCGTGGGATCAGGCAGGGCTGGCCGCCATTGAGAAGGCCATCCTGAAGTCCGATCTGGGGCTGACGCCGATGAACGACGGCAAGATCATCCGTCTGGTCATCCCGCCCCTGACCGAGGAACGACGGCGCGAACTGGTGAAACTCGTCGCCAGGCGCGTGGAAGAGGCGCGCGTGGCCATTCGCAACCTGCGCCGCGATGCCATTGAGACCGCCCGCGAACTGGAAGAAGAGAAGATGATCTCCGAGGATGATCTGTATCGCGCCAAAGAGGAGATTCAGGAACTTACCGACCGCATGATCCAGCGGGCCGACGAAATCGGCAAGCACAAAGAAAACGAGATCCTTGAAGTCTAGGCTGGCAAACCGCAGTTTCGGCCGCAGAATACGCCGCAGAACGCATCGCGCGCGTGCCCATCTGCACCGACCTGCGGTTTTGCTATCGGAGTGAGGGCGAAGGTGGGCAATCCCAAATGGCCGCCGCTGTCCCGAATCCCGCGCCATGTGGCCATCATCATGGACGGCAACGGGCGCTGGGCGCAGGCGAGGGGGCTTCCCCGCCTCGCGGGGCATCGGGCCGGAACCGAAAACCTGCGACGCATCTTGCAGGCGTGCGCCGATTTCGGCATAGAAGTGCTGACCGTCTATGCGTTTTCTACCGAGAACTGGGCACGCCCCGAAGAGGAAGTCAAGGGCCTCATGGCGCTGCTGATGCAGTATGTGCGGCATGAACTGGACAACCTGGACCGCAACGGCGTGCAGATTCGCCACAGCGGCAAGGTGGAAGGCATCTCGCCCGACATTCTCCACGAGATAGAGCGCGCCGTGGAGCGAACCCGCCACAACTCCAAGATCATCCTGAACGTCGCCTTCAACTACGGCGGGCGGGCCGAAATCGTAGAGGCCACGCGCCGCATGATACGCGACGGGGTCAAGCCGGACGAGGTTACCGACGCGCTGTTTGAGCGGTATCTGTACACCGCCGGCTTGCCCGACCCCGACCTGATCATCCGCACGGCGGGCGAGATGCGGCTGAGCAACTTCCTGCTCTGGCAGGCCGCCTACGCCGAATACTACTCGTCGCCGGTCTACTGGCCCGACTTCAACGAGGCCGAACTGTACAAGGCCCTTGCCGAGTACGCCAGGCGCGAACGGAAATTCGGGCGGGTTCCGCCTGCCGGCGGCGGCATCGCGGGGGACACGCAGGCGACCGCCGCGCCCGGCGCCGAAGCATCAGGCTAAACGGGCAAAGCCCCAAAGGGGCTTCGCTCCTTCAGCGCGGGGGTGAGGTATTCACCCGACGCTAAAGCATCGGGCCGAAACGAATAGCAGGAGCATGACCTTGTTACGAACACGCGTACTCAGCGCCGCCATACTGTTGCCCATCGTAGCGGTGGTGGTCTATCTGGGCGGGCTTTGGCTCTTCGCCCTGATGGCCGCTGCCCTGTCGCTGGCTGCCTGGGAATTCCGCGGCATGATGCGCAAGGGCGGCTTCCGGCCGGAGTTCCTGTGCCTCTACCTGCCGCTGGCAGTCCTGCTGGTGCTGGCGCAGGGGCGGTGGGACGCCTACCTGCCGCTGGCGCTGACGGCGCTGTTCATCCTCACCCTGTCGTGGCAACTGCTGCTGCCCAACCGCACGACGCCGACCGCCGACTGGGCGTTGGCATTGGGCATGGGCTTGTACCTGGGCTGGATGGGCGGGCACTTCCTGCGCATCCGCGCCCTGGACAACGGCCTGGCATGGGCCGCCATCGCGCTGGTTACGACCTGGATCAGCGACAGCGGCGCCTACTTCGTCGGCACGTGGCTTGGCCGGCACAAACTGGCCCCCCGCCTCAGCCCCAAGAAGACCTGGGAGGGCATCGTCGGCGGATGGCTCACCGCCGAGGTCGCCGCCGTCCTGCTGGGGCGGCTCGTGGGCCTCACCACCCCCCAGGGGCTGACCATCGGGCTGGCCGTCGCGGTCCTCGCGCCGCTCGGGGATTTGAGCATCTCCATGATGAAGCGGCAGGTCGGCGTCAAGGATTCGGGCAACCTCATCCCAGGGCATGGCGGGATGCTGGACCGGCTGGATAGCCTGCTGTTCGTCGTCCCGGCGGTCTACTACTTGGCGACCTGGTTCCGGTAGCCACGCCCAGTGGCAGTTTCGCACGCGCCATTCGCGCCCCATCCACATTTGACGGAACGACGATTCCCAGTAGTATTCTGTGAAGAAGGGGCCTGCGGGCCCTTTTCGCTGTGAGAGGACTTGCGAATATGTTTGAGAAGTTGGCTCAAATTGCCGAGCGATACGAAGAACTGAATAGATTGATGGCCGACCCGGAAATCAGCCAGGACCACGAAAAGGTGCGCATCTACGCCCAAGAGCAGGTGGAGATTGAGCCCATCGTGTCGTTGTACCGCCGCTACCAGGCGGTGGAGCGACAGATAGAGTCGGCGCGCGCCCTGCTGGAAGAGGAGACCGACGAGGAAGTGCGCGAACTGGCCCGCGACGAGATCCAGAGCCTGGAAGCGCAGAAGGACGAACTCTACCAGCAACTGCGCCTGGCGCTGTTGCCCAAGGATCCCAACGACGAGAAAGACGTCATCGTGGAGATTCGCGCGGGCGCGGGCGGGGACGAGGCGGGGCTCTTCGCCGCCGAGTTGGCCCGCATGTACATGCGCTACGCCGAATCCAAGGGCTGGAAGACCTCGGTCATCAGTTACAACGAGAGCGGCATCGGCGGCTACAAGGAGATCATCTTTGAGGTTCAGGGCCGCGGGGCCTACTCGCGCCTGAAGTACGAGAGCGGCGTCCACCGCGTGCAGCGCGTGCCGGTAACCGAGTCCAGCGGGCGCATCCACACATCCACGGCGACGGTGGCCGTCCTGCCCGAGGCCGACGAGGTGGAGGTGGAGATTGACCCCAACGACCTGCGCATTGACGTGTACCGCTCCACCGGCCACGGCGGCCAGAGCGTCAACACCACCGACTCGGCCGTGCGCATCACCCACATCCCCACAGGCATCGTGGTCTCGTGCCAGGACGAACGCTCGCAGTTGCAGAACAAAATGCGGGCGATGAGCGTGCTGCGCGCGCGGCTCTACGACATGGAACTACAGAAGCAAATCGCCCAGCGGACCGACGCCCGCCGCGCCCAGGTCGGAACCGGCGAACGCAGCGAGAAGATCCGCACCTACAACTTCCCGCAGAACCGCGTTACCGACCACCGCATTCACTACACGACGCACCGACTGGAAGACGTGCTGGCCGGAGACCTGGACGAGATCATTGACCAACTGGCCCTGGCCGACCAGGCCGAGAAACTGAAAGCGTCGCTGGAACAGAGCATCGGAGAAAGCAATGGCCGATAACGCACTGCGTACCATTCAAGAGGCGCTCCTCTGGGCGACGGAGCGGCTGGCTGCCGCCGGCTGCGAGACACCGCGTCTGGACGCCGAGATCCTGCTGTGCGAGTGCGCGGGCGTGGGGCGCGCCTTCCTGCTGGCCCACGGCGCCGAGTGCGTGCCCGCCGAGGCATGGCCGCGATTCCAAGAATGGGTCGCCCGCAGGGAGAAGCGCGAGCCGCTCGCCTACATCACCGGCCACCGCGAGTTCTACGGCATGGACTTCGCCGTTACGCCCGCAGTGCTGGTGCCGCGCCCCGAGACCGAGCACCTGGTGGACGAGGTCCTGGCCCTGGCACAGACGAGGTACAGGACCGCGCAAACCATCCTCATCGCCGACGTGGGCACGGGCAGCGGCGCTATCGCCATCGCGTTGGCCGCCCACCTGCCCCACGCGCAGGTCTGCGCGCTGGATTCATCCCGCGAGGCGCTGGAAGTCGCCTGGCGCAACGCCCAGCGCCACGGCGTGCGGGACCGCATGTGCCTGGTCCAGAGCGACCTGCTGGAGCGCCTGCCGTGGGCGGTGGACATCCTGGTGGCCAACCTGCCCTACGTGGCCGACGAGGAGTGGCCGACGCTGGCCCCCGAGATCCGCTTCCACGAGCCGTCGCACGCCCTGCGCGGCGGCGCCAACGGCCTGGACCTGATCCGCCGCCTGTTGGGCCAGGCCCCGGCGCACCTTCGGCCCGGGGGCGCGGTGGTGCTGGAAATCGGCGCCGGGCATGCGGCGGAGGTGGAGCGGCTGGCGCGGGCCGCGTTCCCCGGCGGGCACACCCGCGTCGGGCAGGACTACGCCGGCCTGGACCGCATGGTGGTCATCCAGACGCCCTAGGTTTCGGGCGCAGGCCGCGGGGCTGGAACCGCGAATCGCGCGAAACCACGCGAAGCAGAATAGACCCTTGGGGTCTCGGAGGGGACGGCTTCGGGGCTTCGCCCGTCGCAGGATAGCCCCCGCAGACCCTAAAACCGTCGCGGCCCGCGCGCTCGGTTCTATTTTATGTTGATGAACAAGGCGCGGCGCACTTCCGGAAGTGGACCGCACACGTACCCATGCCGCGACCAACAGAGTTCGGAGCCGACACCGCCCGCGCGCCCGTTTTGGCGTGGAACCGGCGGCGTGTTATAATCGTGCTGCGCGCCCCTGTAGCTCAAAGGACAGAGCGAGGGCGTCCTAAGCCCTGTCGTTGGGGGTTCGAGTCCCTCCAGGGGCGCCTGCGTTTGACACAACACGGCTCATGTGATATCCTTGTGGCACAAGGCGCCGGGACAGCGGGCCTTGTTCTTTTGCCCGCCAAGCGTCCCATAGGCTCGTAGAAAACCCAGGAGGCATTGTCTTTATGGAGAATCATCCGCAGGAACTCGCACAGGCCCCCTCGTCCGAGGCTCCAGCCGTGCTGAGCGTGAAGGACCTCAAGAAGAACATGAAGGTCCGCGGGACGGTCAAGCGTGTGTCCGAGGTCGGCGTGTTCATTGACGCCGGACTGGACGGCGAGGGCTTCCTCCACGCTTCGGAGTACCGCCCGCTGGGCAAGAACAAGGGGATTGAGTTTCACGTCGGCGATCCGATCACCGTCTGGGTCAAGGCGGTGGCTCCTGACCTGAAAAGTTTCCGCGCCACGCTGAAAGAGCCCCTGAAGTACCGATTGTCGGACCTGAAGCCCGGCATGGTGGTAACGGGCAAGGTGGTGCGCATCACCAAGTTCGGCGCGTTCGTGAACATCGGCGCGCGCAACGATGGCCTCGTCCACGTGTCCGAGATGTCCGATGAGTTCGTCCGCAATCCGGCAGATGTGGTGTCCGTAGGCGACGAGGTTCAGGTCAAGATCCTCAAGGTGGAAGGCGACAAGATTTCCCTCAGCATGAAGGCGCTGATAGAGAAAGAGCCTGAGCCCGCCGAAGGGGTCGCCGAGCCTGAAGAGGAAGAGGAAGCCATCCCCACCGTCATGGAACTGGCGCTGCAGCAGGCCCGCGAGCGCGCCAAGAAGCAAGAGCGCCGCGCCCGCGCGAAATCAAAAGAGCCGCGCAGCCCCAGCCCCGTGGACGACATCATTGCCCGCACCTTGCAGTACCACCGCGAGCAGAGCAAGAAGTAGCCAGGGCTGCACCCTGCCGGCCGCCCGATCGGCCATTCCCGATGCCAAAGCCCCGCGGGGCCACACCAGCCCCGCGCGGGCCACGGTCATCCACGAATCACACGAATCGGCACGAATGTAAAGCCTGCTCCGCCCGACGCTAGAGCGCGGGGGTTAGCCCCGCGCGGCCATGCCGCCACGCCCCGCGCGACTTTCGCGCCTTTCGCGCCCTTTCGTGCCCTTCGCGATCCAAACGCCCCTCAGCGCGGGGGTTCAGCCCCGCGCGGGCATGCCGCCACGCCCCGCCCGACGCTGAAGCATCGGGCTGAATGCGCAAAGCCCTGCGGGCTAGCACCAGCCCCGAAGGGGCTTCGCCCACGTAGCGCGGGGGTTTAGCCCCGCGCGGGCATGCCGCCACGCCCCGCCCGACGCTGAAGCATCGGGCTGAATGCGCAAAGCCCTGCGGGCTAGCACCAGCCCCGAAGGGGCTTCGTCCACGTAGCGCGGGGGGTTAGC
>JACIWU010000054.1 GCA_014360805.1 Chloroflexota bacterium | reverse complement strand
CATCCGAATTCCTCGGGCAGGAATCCGTAGGACGCCAGCGCGCCCAGAAGGCCTACCAGGGCGATGCCCGCCTTGACCCAGTCCGCTACAGAACCCCACTCTTTGTCGTCCATGGCCTACCCCCCCTACCGGCGGCTAGGGATAGCCGCCCTACGACTACCCCCGTACCGGCGGCTAGGGATAGCCGCCCTACGACTACGACTCGCCGACCGCTGACGGCTGACCGCTATCGGCTAATGGCTAACGGCTATCGGCTATCGGCTATCGGCTCGCCGCGCGGCATCGCCAACGACAGCGCCGCAAGCGCCAGCCCCGCCAGCGCCGCCGCGCCGCCCACAAACAGCATCCAGCCCCCCATGGCCGAGAAGACGCCGTCAAACGCCGCCTGCACCATCGGCAACAGGTTCGCGGGCAACGCGCCGTTGGGTGAGGTGGCGACCCACGCCCACACCACGCCCCGCACCACGAACAGCAGGCCGAACGCCGTCAGCGCCAACCCGCCGCTCAGCACCAACGTCCACCCCCACCACTGCAACAGGGCGCGCGTGGGCGTCCATCGCAGCAGGCCGATGAGCAGGAACACGCCCACCAGCGCCGCGCTCAGCACGGTCAGGTAGTCCCGAGCCTGCCGCTGCGCCTGGCGAATCGCATTCAGCCCCGCGATCACCGACGCGCGGTCGGCCTCGTCGGCGAGCGCCAGGATGTCCACGCTGTCGGGCACGGACCGCATGGCCGCGGCCACGTGGGCGCGCAGGTTCAGGGTGTCGCTGCGCACGAACCCGTCCACGTCAAAGTTCGGCGGCAAGCACAGGGGAATCTCGCTGCCGTTCAGGAGCGCCACCAGCGCCTCGGCCACCTTCTCCATCGTGCACAGGGGCAGGCGGCGAAGTTTGTCGGCCAGGAGCGTCTCGGCGATGTCGGGCACCTTGTGCTTCAGTTCGGCCAGCGACAAGATGAGTTCGGGCTGCGGCTCGGCGCCTTTGAGGTAGTCAAACAGCACACCCAGCCACTGCTCCATCTGCGCGGTCAGCCACGGATCGCTGACGAGTTGCTTTGCAACCCAATCCGCATCGTCGGCGGTGAACAGCGACCCCAGCGCGGCGCCCTGCTCCATCACCTGCGCGGCGACCTGATCGCGCGCCAGTTCCGCCGCCGCGCCGACAAATTCGGGCCTTCGGATGATGGTAATGTACGTGTTCGGAGAGAACAGCGTCTGCAGCGCGCCCCACCCGATGGCGTCCAGGGCAAACCCCACCACGAACACCAGCGCCAGAACTCCCGCCAGGAATTTTCTCATAGGCCCTCCTTACCTTCCAGGAACGTCTGGATCAATGTGGCCGCGCGGGCCTCCGCATCCTCATCACTGCGCAGCCAGTGAATGCGGGGGTCGTCTGCGCGGAACCAGTTGGCCTGCTGGCGCACGAATCGGCGCGTGGCCCGCTTGATTTCGCGCACGGCCTCGTCCAGCGTGCACTCGCCGCGAAGGTACGCCCCGATTTGCCGATAGCCCACGCCTGTCATGGCGGGCGCGTCCCATGCGTAACCCTGCGCCGCCAGACGCCGCACCTCGTCCACCAGGCCCAATTCTAGCATGCGCTCCACCCGCGCGTCAATGCGCCTGTACAACTCGGGGCGGGGAAGCGTCAGCCCGATCCACAGCGAGCGAAACGCGGGCGGGCGCCTGGTCTGCTGCTGCGAGATGGGCTTGCCCGTCGCCAGGCACACCTCCAGCGCCCGAATCACGCGCCGCACGTTGCGGGGGTCAATGCGCGCCGCCGCTGCCGGATCCAGCGCCGCCAGCCGCGTTCGCAACGCTTCGGGGTTCGCCGCCGCCTCGGCCTCCAATTCGGCGCGGAGTTGGGGGTTCGGGGGCACGCGGGGGATGTCCAGCCCTTCGGCCACGGCGCGCACGTACAGCCCGCTACCCCCCACCAGAAAGGGAAGATGCTCGCGGGCGTGGATGTCGGCGATGGCCCGCAGCGCCGCCTCCTGGAACTCGGCGACGGTGTACCAGCGGTCGGGCGACACGATGTCCAGCAGGTGATGGGGCACGCGGGCGCGCTCTTCGGGCGTGGCCTTGGCCGTGCCGATGTCCATGCCGCGGTAAATCTGGCGCGAGTCGGCAGACACGATTTCGCCGCCAAAGCGTTCGGCCAGGCGGATGGACAGGGCCGTCTTGCCCACCGCCGTCGGCCCCACGATGAGGATCAGCGGCCGCTCACCCTTCCACCGCATTGGGGATCACCTCGCACCGCACCACGCGGCCCCGCTCGTCCAGCGCCACGGCCACCACGTCCAGCCGCCATGCGCCCGTGTAGCCGCGCTCGGCCACGTAGGTCTGGGCCACTTCTATCATCTTGCGCTGCTTGCGCGGCCCTACCGATTCCTCGGGCGTGCCCATGCGGTCGCCCCGCCGCGTGCGAACCTCCACGAAGGCCATGACCTCGCCGTCCATGGCGACGACGTCTATCTCGCCGGCGGCGCAGCGGTAGTTGCGCTCCACCACGCGATAGCCCAATTCCCGCAGGCGGCGGGTGGCCACCTCCTCGCCGAACGCCCCCAGTCGTTGCCTGGCGGTGCTCATCGCGGCCCGTCCTGCGCGGCGACCCCGCGCCCGTCCAGGCACGCCCGCACCGGCGCAAAGGTGCGGCGGTGGATGGGGCACGGCCCCAGCGCGCGAAGGGCCTCCAGGTGCTGCGCCGTGCCATACCCCTTGTGCCGCGCAAACCCATAGCCCGGATACAGGCCATCCAGTTCGGCCATCAGGCGGTCGCGGCGAACCTTCGCCACGATGGACGCTGCCGCCACAGAAAAACAAAGGGCATCGCCTCGGACGATGCTCTTCTGGTCTATCGTTTCCTGCGGCAGTTTCACCGCGTCAATCAGCAGGAAGTCCACCGCAATGCCCAGGTTGGCGATGGCGCGCCGCATGGCCAGCCGCGTCGCCGGAAGAATCCCCATGCGGTCAATCTCGGATGCCGACGCCAGCCCGAACCCCACGGCCACCGCCTCCTCCACAATGCGCTGCTCCAGCGCCCCGCGCTTGCGCGGCGGGAGCATCTTGGAGTCGCACACGCCGCCCAACGCGGCCAGCGCCTCCGCGCAGTCAAGGGGAAGCACCACGGCCGCCGCCGCCACAGGGCCGGCCCAGGTGCCGCGCCCCGCCTCGTCCACGCCCGCGATGGCGCGGTACCCCGCTTCCAGCAGGGCCTGCTCTTCCGACAGGGTTGGAACCAGGCGGCGCGGCGTCATGGGCGCGCGGGAGAATCAGTCGCCGGCCTACTCGGCGGTGGGAGTCTCAACTCGCCTCTCGCGGAGCCGCGCCGCCTTGCCGCCGCGCCCGCGCAGGAAGTACAGTTTGGCGCGCCGCACCTTGCCGTGGCGCAGCACTTCTACCTTCTCCACGCGAGGCGAATGGAAGGGGAAGGTGCGCTCCACGCCCACGCCATGCGCCCCGATTCGGCGCACCGTGAAACTCGCCGCCGGCCCGCCCCTCTTGATGCGGATCACCACGCCCTGCACCAATTGAATGCGCTCGCGGTCGCCCTCTACAATGCGGCTGTGAACGCGCACCGTGTCGCCAGGGGCCAACGGGGGTATATTCGGATTCGGCTCAAGCCGCTCTACGGATTTCGGCAGTTCGCTCATGCTATGCAACCTCCGGTCATAATGGCAAAGACGCATTATAGTCTCTTGTTGTCATTTCCGCAAATCACCCTTGCTCGTCTGTGTCCTTGCCCTGGCCCCAGCCCAGACGCCGCAGGAACTCCCGGTCTGCCGCCGTCAGGTTGGCCCGCTCCAGCAGGTCGGGCCGCCGCTCCAGCGTCCGCCGCAGCGACTGCTCCCGCCGCCATCGCACCACCTCCGCGTGATTCCCCGACAGGAGCGCGTCGGGAACCTTCAGCCCGCGGAACTCGGCCGGGCGCGTGTACTGCGGATACTCCAGCAGACCCTCGGCGTGCGAGTCCTCAAAGGTCGCGCCCGGGTCGCCCAGCACGCCGGGCAGGAGCCGCGTTACCGCCTCCACCACCACCATCGCCGGCAGTTCGCCCCCCGACAGCACGTAGTCGCCGATGGAAATCTCGTCGGTGGCCAGGAGTTCGCGCACGCGCTCGTCCACCCCCTCGTACCGCCCGCAGATGAGGACGATTCGCCGAAAGCGGGCCAACTCGCGGGCCACCGCGTGCGAGAACAGCCGCCCCTGAGGACTCATGAGCACCACAGCCACGTCCTGGCCCCTGCGCGCCATGTCCTCGCCCAGCACGGCCTCGGCGGCGTTCCAGATGGGTTCGGGCTTCATCACCATCCCGCCCCCGCCGCCGTAGGGCGCGTCGTCGGTCTGGCGGTGCTTGCCCGGCGCGTAGTCGCGGATGTTGTGCACGCGAACGGCGACAAGGCCAGCCTCCACCGCCCGCTTCACGATGCTCTCCTGGAGCGGCCCCTGAAACATGTTGGGGAACAGGGTCAGGATGTCAAACTCCAGACGCATATCGCCTCCGCTTTTCTCGCAATCCGCGCCCCTGTGCTATAATTCTTGCCGCAATCATACCCTGAAGACGCGGGAATGGCAAAGCCCGCGCCGCGTTCGGAGGGACCGACATCATGAGGAAAACCGCGCTGTTGCTGCTGGTCATCTGCGCCGCCCTTGCCGTCGCCTGCAAGAGTGGCGCGAACACCATCTACGGCACGGTGTCGGGCACGGTTACCTACGCCCGCTCGGCCGACAAGCCCCTGACCGACAGATCCAACATCGGCCGGCCCGCCACCGACGTGAAGGTGCGCATCCGCCTACTGGAGCAGCCGAAGTACTCGGGTGGACAGCCCGTCTTCATCCAGGGCGAGCCGCTGTTTGAACTTATCCCCGACGCCAACGGCAAGTACAGCGTGCAACTCGCCTACGGGCAGTACCTGCTGGAGGTCGTGCGCGGCGAGGACACCGTCCTGGCCAAGCGCATGCTCATCATCCGCGCCGGGCAATCGCTCACCGCCGACTTCAACGTCCCAGCCCCGTGAGCCCGCGGCGGCTTCGCGCCTGCCGAGTACAATGCTCCCCAAACTTCCCGAGAGGAAAACGGTTGTGAAGTCAGCACGCTCCCTGTTGTTCGCCATACTGCTCGTGGCCGCCGCCCTCACCGCGGCGTGCGAACCCACGCCGGTCGCCACGCCCGCGCCCACTTCGGCCACACCTGCACGCGCGCTCCCGTGCGCGGCCCCCGCCCTGCCGCCTGCCGGATCGGCCTGCACCCCCGCGCCGCGCGAGCAGTGGGCACAGGCCCCGGTGGTGAGCATTACCGACGGCGACACCATCCGCGTGCGCGTCGGCGGCCAAGTCCTCGCGGTGCGCTACATCGGCATAGACACGCCCGAGCGCAACCAGCGCGGGTACGAAGCCGCCGCCCAGGCCAACGCAAGCCTGGTGGCGGGCCAGGCCGTGTACCTGGAGCGCGACTGCCGCGAGGACGACGGCGAGCGCCTCCTGCGGTACATCTGGTTGGCCGACGGGCGCATGGTCAATGAGGAACTGGTGCGCATGGGCATGGCGCTGCCGGTGGCGTATCCGCCCGACACGCGCCACCGGCGGCGGCTTGAGGCAGCGGCGCGGGAAGCATGGGCCGCGCGGCGCGGCTTCTGGGCCGGCGATCCCGACGCCTTCCCCTACGCCATGGTCCTGGTGAACGCGCTGACTGTCTACACGGCGTCAGGCGACGAGCAACCCATCAAGGGCGCCCTGATGTGCGGCGACGCGCTTGCCGTGTACGGCCAGACCCCTGACGGCGCGTGGCTCCAGGTGCGCGGCCCCGACCGCACCGGCGGGTGGGTGCGCGCCGACGGGGTGGACCTGGCCGCACCCGCGCCGTAATCCGCCTCCCGCCGCGCCCCATCCCCTCGCCCCGCCTTGAGAGAAGAGGGCCAGGGTGAGGAGCGCGTTCGGATCGCGAAGGACGCGAAAAGGGCGCGTGTGCGTGTGCCCGCGCGGGGCTGAACCCCCGCGCTGACGGAGCGAAGCCCCCTTCGGGGCTGGGCCAGCGCTAGGCGGCATCCCCTCTCCCGCCGGGAGAGGGCTAGGGTGAGGGGGGCACGCGGGCCCTCGCCCCGCCCCCTCGCCCCAATGTGATGAAGGTCATATACCACGGATGTTTTCCGTCGTATGATAAGAACTAGACACCACGCCCGCGCCGCCAAGCACCAAAGGCCATCAGGCCGGACCAGGCCAAATCGTACATGACCTGCACCATGCGGTCGCCCTGGCAGGGGAAGGAGCACAGGCAATGACCAGGAGCAAGATTCTCATCGCCCTCGCGGTCCTCACGCTCGCCGTTGTGGTGGCAGCGTGCGACGTCAACGTCAGCGTGAGCACGGCGAACATCCGCAGCGCCAAGTTGTCGGCCAACGAGAGCGGCAGCCCCGAGACCACGGTGTTCAGCCCCGACGACACGACCGTGTACTGCATCGTCCAACTGGCAAACGCGCCGGACGACACGGTCGTCAAAACGGCGTGGACGGCCGTGGACGTGGAAGGCGTGGACCCCAACACCCTGATTGACGAGGCCTCGCTGACCACCGGCGACGGCACGCTGACGTTCAACCTGACCAACAACGGCCCATGGCCGGTGGGCAAATACAAGGTGGACGTGTACCTGAACGGCAAACTCAACCGCACGCTGGAGTATCAGGTGCGCTAGTCGGCCCAACAGGGCGCGAGCCACGGGCCTGCGACCGCCTCTGCAGCAGCGAACACGCCGCCCCACGACAGGGGGCTCGCCGCAGATCACAGTGCCGCGCCCGGCCTCGCCAGGGTAACGAGCCGCACGCCGAGCCGGTGTATCTGGCGGAAGCCCGCAGCCTGCGACACGCCCTTCACCACGGCGGCCACATCGTCTACCACCGCGCCGGATAGGTAGTGCACGCCATGCCGGAAGAGCACCGGCGACAGGGGCGTCGTGGGCCCCAAAACCAGGACCTGCGCATCCTGCCGCCGGAGGCGCATCAGGCTCTCAAACGTGCCGTTCAGCAGCGTCGTCCCTGTGAGCGCCAGGACATCGGCCTGGGGAATCACCTGCGCGGCAGCCGATGCCGGCAGGTCGCCACCGCGCGGCTGCAGTTCCAGCACCCAAAGTTCCCCGACGTTCTCGCGCAGGCGCTCTACGAACGGGAAGTGGCCCACAAGCGCCACTTTGCGGTTGCGGCCCAGATCCGAAAGGATCGCTTCGGCATTGAGTTCAACCGCCCCCTCCAGATACGGCGGCAACAGGGCGTTGATGGCGGCCAGCCCAATGCTGCTCCGGGGCGGGCAGCCAGCGAGGGCCATGGTTGCCAGTTCCCGGGCAGACATGTCCAGCAGATGACCGGCCTGCGGCACGGGCGGCTCGGCGTCGGTGTGTCCGCCGTACAGGGTGGACGCGAGGCCGCAACGCACAGCGCCCTCCACCTCGGCGACGACCGCCGTCCAGAAGCCCCCCACACGCACGTCCAGGATGCGCCCTTCTTGCACTTCGCGCAGCAAGTCTTGCAGGATTTGCACGAGCACGCTCCCTTCGGCAAGAGTGATCCCATCATAGGGCGCATCCCCGGCGCCGTCAAATGGGTATTTCCGCCCCGGATCCCGCCTTTTGTGGGACGTGCGGCGCGGCTGTCTCCTGGATCGCCGCAACGGCAGACTCGCCTGCTCTTCCAGCACATTTGAACGAAGCGAACTATCTTGCCGGGCGAGACCCTCCGTCACCCCGCACGGCTAGGCGCACCCCAAAAACAAACGTGCGACGCACCGCACACGGCGCGCCGCACGTTGTCCGAATCACACCAGAGGTTACGCGACGACGGGGAACTCGTCGGGCGGGATGATGTCGCCCTTCTTCGCGCGAGCCTCCTCCAGCCGCGCGATCTCGGCCTCGGCCACCTGGAACAGCACCGGCGGCGTGTTCGCCACCTTCGTGCGGTAAATCTCCATCACGCGGCGCGTCTTGGCCAGGAACTGCGGCACGCGCAGCGAGAACTGCTTCACGTAGTCCTCCTTCGTGTACTCCCGGCCATGCACCTCCTTGAACAGCCGCCGCAGATCCTCGTACTTCGGAATGTAGCCGACAGGCGTCTGGATGGCGCCCACGTCGCCGTGAACCCGCAACTCCATCCACTTCAGCCAGATGGCCTTGTCGGTCTTGTCGTTGAGCCACTTACCGGTCTCCATGTCGCGCAGGAAGTAGTTGACGCCGAAGATGGCCGGCGGATGGGTCAGCCCTTTGCCGAAGTTCAGGTTCATGCCCACGTACCGCCCGATGGGCACCGACAGGAAGTCCAGATTGGACATGGGGTTGAACTCGCGCACGCCTTCCTTGCCCAGCGTGGCGGCGGTCGTCTCGGATTCCAGAAACGCGCCCATGGTTACGATGCCGTGTTCCCAGTTGAATGCCTGGCGCACGGGCATCCACGTGTCCGAGTCGCGCCCGCCGTAGATGAACCCGGCCGGCTCCACGCCTTCGGGGTCGTGCAGGCGCGGACTGACGTTCTCCAGCAGGCTCAAGTCCAACGTGAAGCGGGCGTTCTTGTGCGAGGGCGGGATTTCCTTGCCCTTGGCGTCCTTCTTGCCCTTCCACCACTCGCCCGAATGGTTGTAGCCGCGCTCCGGCACGGGGCCATCCTTGCCGTTCCAGTACACTGAACCGTCCTCGCACAGGAGAACGTTGGAGAAGATGATCTCGCCGGGGTTGTGCAGCGCCTTCCAGACGATGACATCATCCACCGAGTTGATGCCCTCAATGATGCCGAACATCCCCTTCTCCACGTTGACGGCCCGGACGCGGCCATTCTTCTTGAACAGGTAGGCGATGTCGTCGCCCAGGATAGTCTCGCCGGGGATCATGGCGGTAGACGTTTTGCCGCACATGGACGGGAACGCGCCGGTGAAATACGTTACGCGACTGGCTGGCCCATGCACGCCCATGAGGAGCATGTGCTCGGTGAGCCAGCCCTCTTTTTCGGCGCGGAAGATAGCCAGGCGCATGGCCAGTTTCTTCAGGCCGATGGTGTTGCCCCCGTATTGCGTGTTGGTGGAATAAACGGTGGCATTCTCGTTGTCAATGTATATGCGCCGCAGATGCAGGTTCTTGGAGTTCTTGCGCTCGTCCAGTTCCCCCTCGGAGTGCACGAATCGGAAAAAGCGGGCCTTCTCGCCAAGCCGCCGCCAGTCCTCGTAGCCCGAGCGGTACAGCAGATGCTCGCTGTGGGCCACGTAGGGCGAGTCGGTGATCTGCACGGCGGGGATGGAGAATTCGGAGTTCGTCGGCCCCAGCGTGAAGAACATGACGTACATGGTGCGGCCCTTCATGATGTCCTTGAGGATGCTGTGAATCTCGGCCAGCCCCTCCTGTTTGTCCACGGCGCGGATGTCCGGCCCCAGGTCCACCCCAGGCGGCAGGAGAAACTTGGTGTGCTCCTTGTCGCGGCCCTGGTCGTCGTAGTGCTCGTAGTGCAGCGTGTGGCCGGGCACCTTCAGTGGCCGCTCCTCGCCGCTGCGGATGGCCTCCTGGCGGATGAAGGCTTTGTCCTCCTCCGCGTCGGTGCAGATGAACACGTCGGCCGGATTGCACGTCTCCACGTACTTCGCAACGAAGGCGTGAAGTTCCGGGTTGTGGATGGCGGCGAGCCGCCGATACGCCTCGGGGCTCAGTCGCGACTTGATGCGGTCCAACGGTTTGTTGTCTGCCATGATAACAATCCCCCCAATCGTATTATGTCTAGGTAATCGCGAGGCGGGCCACGCGCTATCCCGCGTTCCTATCCTCTGAATTGTACCCCTTTTCACGAACTCCGTCAAGGTGGGCCTGCGGCGATTCGTGGTGCGGCAGGTGCACGCGCCGGAAAAAGCCATCGGGCAGGTGCAAACCCAGGTGGTGCAGCCGCGCCGTGCGCCGGTAGGGCAGAGGACGGATGACTCCGGCGGTCAGGAAGCCGATGCCGACTGCGAACACCGCCGCCACCGCGAAAGGCGCGCGCAGCCCCCATGCGCTGGCCAGCGACGCGCCGAGCATGGGGCCTAGCGTATTGCCCGCGGAGTTGGCCGACGCGCTCAGGCCGTACACGGCGCCCTGCTGTTCGCGGCGCACCGTGCGGGCCAGTATGGCGTTGGCCGCCGGCACGACGCCGCCCACGAACAGCCCCATCGCCAGGCTCGCCACCAGGAACACGCCGAAACTCGGCGCCGCCGCCTGCGCCGCGTAGGACAGCGCCGCCCCCGCCGCGCAGACCAAGAGGACACGCGAATACCCGAACCGATCCGCCAGCCGCCCCATCAGCAACGCGGAGACCGCGCCCGCCAGCGCCGCCCCCGACAGCACCAGGCCGGTGGCCGCGTTGACGCCCGCAGTGTCCCGCCGCAGGAAGTCCACGAACAGCGGCAGGATGACGCGCGCGACCGAATCGGCTAGGTTGGCCGAGGCCATGACCAGAATCGCGCCCAGCACCGGCAACGAATGGGCCACCAGCCGCGCTCCGTCGGCGACGCCATTGGAATGAGACAGGCGCGCGGGTCGCCGAAACCGGTCGCGCACCAGGGCCAGCACCACGGCAGCCCCCATCGCGCTGAGCATCCCGCTGAACGCAAAAGCCCATCGGTATCCTGCCAGGTCGGCCACGGCGCCGCCCACCAGCGGCCCCACGGCCCCGCCCGCGCTGGACGCCATCTGAACCACGCCCAGCGCAAACCCCACGTTCTCCAGCGGGACAAACGCCGATGTGAGGGCGAAAAACGCAGGCGTGATGCCCGCCAGCGCCCCCTGCAAGACGCGCGCTACGAACAACTCCTGCACGCTACCCACAAACGCCATCGCCACGAAGGTCACTGCGATCCCCAAGGCCGCACGGATCGTGTTCCACTTGTGGCCCATCCGATCCGAAAGCGCGCCCCAAAACGGAAACAGCAAGAACGAAGCCGCCGACCCTCCCGCCGCCAGCAACCCCGACCACAACTCCACCTGATGCAGATCCGTTACGCCGAGTTCGCGGACGTAGAGCGGCAGGAATGGGATGGAAGCGTTCCATCCCACGATGCACAGAAACTGCGCCACCGCTGCGGCGGCCAGGTTGGATTTCCACTTCGTCCCTGTGTCTTGCATAGCCGTCCAGGCCGATTATACGCCACCGCGACGGTTTGGGCGAATTGCGCGCCCGCGCCGACTTGGTTCCAAAGTCTGTTGGTAACTGCCATTGTGAGGGCGCCGAGCGCCCGAAGCAATCCCTGTGGCCATGCCCACCTCACCCCGCCCTCGGCAGGGAACGAGGGGGTGAGATCCTTGCCCGCGCGGGGCTAAAGGCCCCGCGATGAGAGTGTGGAGCAAATTGGCAATTTGCTCCACGCAGGTGGTGATGAATCGCCGCATGGCCGCGCGGGGCTGAAGCCGCCGCTCCGAGGGCGGGCGCATGGCGTCGGGCGGGCGCACCTCACCCCCGCACCTTCGGCGGGGAACGAGGGGTGAGGTCCACCCCCAAGGTTGACATCACCGCCATCCCCGTTACAATTCGCCCATCACGCGAAGGAGGCAACCGCCATGAGCGCGATGGATCATGTCCGCTACCTTGCCGAAACCATCGGGCCGCGGGGTTCCACCACGCCGCAGGAGGCGCGGGCCGCCCAGTACGCCGCCGATGTCCTGCGCAGCCTGGGCCTGGAACCCACCGTGGAGCCGTTCACCAGCGCCAAGTCCGCCTGGTATCCGTATGTGCTGTTCTCCGCCCTCATGCTCCTGGGCGTCGCCCTGTTCGGGATCGCTGGCAAGTTTGGGGCCATCGCCGCGCTGGTGCTCGCGATCCTCGCCATCGGCTCCGTGCTGTTGGAATTGGCGTTCCGCCCCAATCCGTTCCGCGCCATGCTGCCCAAGGGCCGCAGCCAGAACGTTTGGGCTCGCATCCGGCCCACGGGCGAGGTGAAGAACCGCGTCGTCCTGCTGGGCCACCTGGACACCCACCGCACGCCCCTTGTCTTCTCCACCGACGCCTGGCTGCGCCTGTTCAAGGCCCTGGTGCCGCTCGGCCTGGTCGCCAGCGTCATCCTCACCATCCTGTTCGCCATCGGCATCGCCTCGCAGGCGCCGGCCTGGCGGGTAGCCTCGCTCCCGCTGGCGCTGATCCTGCTCGGCATCCTGGCGCTGACCGTCCAGGCCGACCTGACGCCGTTCACCGCCGGCGCCAACGACAACGCCAGCGCCGTGGGCATCGTGCTGGATACCGTAGAGCGGCTCAAGGCGCAGCCACTGGCCCACACCGAGGTATGGGCTGTGCTCAGCGGGTGCGAGGAAGTGGGGTGCTACGGTGCCGACGCCTTCGTGCGGGCGCACAAGGCCGAACTCGGCCGCGCGGTCTGGATCGCGCTGGACGGCGTGGGCAGCCGAGGCCGCCCGGTATACATCACCCGTGAGACGTTCCTTCTTCCTGCCGCCAGCGACCCCGACCTGGTGGCCCTGGCGGGGAAAATCGCCGCTGCGCACCCTGAATTCGGCGCCGAAGGCGACACCTTCGCCGGCGCGTACACCGAGGGCGCCATCGGCGTCCTGCACGGGTTCCGCGTGCTCACGCTGACATCGGCCCCGCGCGGCTGGATTCTCACCGAGTGGCACCGCCCCACGGACACGGTGGAGAACCTGGGCGCGGATACGCTGGCCCGCAGCGAAGCCTTCCTGTGGGCGCTCCTGCGGGCGCTGGACGCATAAGCGCGACGACTAGCGCCGGAGCCGCGCCGCGTAGTCTTCCACGCCCCGCTCGTACTCGCCCGACATCAGCGGCGACGAGAGCAGAAAATCCGCCGTGGCGCGGTTGCAGGCCACCGGTATATTCTGCAGCACCGCGATGCGCAGCAGCGCCTTAATGTCGGGATCGTGCAGTTGGGCCTCCAGCGGATCCCAAAAGAAGATGAGGATGTCTATCTCGCCCTCCACGATCTTGGCGCCGATCTGCACGTCGCCGCCCAGCGGGCCGCTCTTGAAGGCCACAACATCCAGCCCGGTCTCGCGCGCAATCAGGTTGCCGGTGGTGCCTGTGGCGAAGAGGCGATGCTGTGCCAGAGTGTGCCGATTGTACCGCACCCACTCCAGCAAGTCCTGCTTGCGATTGTCGTGAGCGATAAGGGCGATGCGCTTGACCGCGCCCATGGATACGCGCAGGTACGACTGACCCATATTCCATCCTCTCTCACAGCCGTAGGTCGGGTTTCCAGACCTGACCCCTCACTCCGGCCCTACTCGCCGCCCAGCCGTAGGTCGGGTTTCCATACCCGACCCCTCACCCTAGCCCTCTCCCCGCAAGCGAGGCGAGGGGACTGGCGGCCAGGGATAGCCGCCCTACTCGCGGCCCAGCAGCGCGCCCCAAAACCGCTTCGCGCTGAACGCCTGGCCCGATAGCAGCGTCTGCGCGCGGAACATCCGAGATACGGCCCTCACCACGAAGACCACCGTCGCCGCAAGGAGCGCCGCCGCCAGCACCGGCTGCCAAACCGGCACGCTCGCAGCAGAAAGCCGCGTCATCATCGCCACCGGCGCTGTGAACGGGAAGAACCCCATGGCCAACGCCAACGCCCCATCCGGCTCCTGGACGAGCGCGCTGATGAAGAACAGGGGCAGCAGCAGGGGCCAGATGACCGAAATCGTCGCCTGGGACGCCTCGCGCAGGTTGGGCACCAGCGCCCCCAGCGCCGCCATCAGGCTGGCGTACAGGGCGTACCCCAGCAGGAAGAACACCACGGCCCACACGACGAGCGCGGGAGTCGGCTGGAGCGCCACCGGTATGCGGAGCGTCTCCCCGCCGATGCGCAGCAGCGTGTAGCCCGTGAGCACCCAGACAAGCGTCTGGAGCAGGCCCGCCAGCCCCAGCCCCGCGATCTTGCCCACCAGCATCTCGCGCGGCGAAACCGACGCCATCAGAATCTCAATCACGCGGTTCTGCTTCTCCTTGCTGACGCTATTGAGGAGCAGGCTGGCCGACATGATGATCACGAAGTAGAAGATAAGCGTAACCGTGTACGGAATCCAGAACGCCGCGTCGCTTTCCGTCTCCGCTAGGGGCGTCGGAGAAAGCGCCGTCGTGTTCACTTCCATGGGGTTACGCACGCGGGCCGCCCGCTGCGCATCGCCGCCCAGCAGGTTCACCAGCAGCGCCCAGCGCATGATCCACGTCTGCCCGCCCGAAGTCAGGGGCCGCGCGTCGGGGTCAATCAGGTACAGGCGGCCCGTTTCCAGATAGTCCGCGGGGATGCGGTAGTAGGCGCGAATCTGGCCGGTCTCCAGAGCCTGGCGCGCGCTGGCCTCATCGGGGAACAGGGTCAGCGCGCCGGGCGGCGTGTCGGCGGGAATTGTGCGCACAATATGCGCCTCATCCACAATGCCCTCCGGCCGCAGCGTGAAGGCGCCCATCCCTCCCGCGGCCTCGCCTGCGCCCGCGCCGCTGCGCCCCAAGGCCCCCGCCGCGAAAAAGATGAGAAACCCGATCAGCGGCAGGCCGAACGCCGTGAAGAGAAAGGATTTGCGAGTAACCGTCGTGATGAACTCGTTGCGCAGCACAAGGATACTCTTACGCATGGTTGCCTCCCGCGAGGGGCTTCGCCCGCGCGAACAGTTCAGCCAGCTCCACACGCTGGCCGTAGCGCAGCATCCCCAGCCGGAACGCCCGCCCCGCCAGCCACACCGCCCCCCACGCGCACGCGGCCAGCAGCACAGCGGCCACGCCCGCCTGCCACATGGGCACGATGCCGAACGTAACGCGCATCGCCAGCGACACGGGCGACGTAAGCGGGAACAGCGACAGCGCCACCGCCATGGGGCTGTTGGGGGACTGGATGAACGTCATCATCATCCAAAACGGAACGATGTTCGGGATTATGAACAAGCCAGCGACCTGTTGCGCCTCTTGCGGTTCGGCCACGGTGGCCCCCAGCGCGGTCATCAGCGCGCTGTACATGACGAACGCCGGCGCGAACACCATCACCAGCATCAGGACAGCGCCCGAATCCACGCGCACGTTCTGGAAGAAGGCCGACTGGAACAGCCGCTCGGCCACCGCAGCAGCCGCCGCCGCAAAAACCAGCCACGCGATGGCCTGCGTCAGGATCACGCCCACAAGTCCGACGACCTTGCCGCCGATGACCTGCCCCGCCGACGCCGACGTGATGACTATCTCCATCGTGCGGTTCTCCTTCTCCTCGGAGATGACCTGTACCAGGTAGCCCCCGCTGAACCCGAGGAGCATCATGAAGGCCGTGCCCGCCAGGATGGGGAGCAAGTCCCCCAGCGTCGGCTCGGCGGCAAATTGGCGCTTCCCATCCGGCGTCTGGACGATGATGTCGTCATCGCTCATGGCCGCCGCCCGCCGGGCCACCGCCGGCGGCTGATCCGCCAGCCAGTTGGCCCGCATGAATGCCCAGAACTGACTGGTGGCGTTGCTCTTGGGCGGCTTCACGTACACCAGTTGCACTTTGTTGGTCTGGACGTAGTCAGCGGGGAGCACGTAGTAGCACTGAATCTCGCCCGCCTCCAGCGCCCGCTGCGCCTCGGCCTCGCCCGCAAACGCCCGAATCTCCACCGGCCTGCTCGTCTGGGGCGGCGGCACCGGATTGGCCAGCATCCCCGAATGGTCCACGTAGCCCACCGGCCGATAGTCCCGCTCCATGCGCACCGCCAGCGCGCTGACGCCCACCATAAGGGCCAGAAGCGCAGGCACGCTCAAGAGCGCCCAGATGAACCGCTTGCGCACGACATGCCGCCTGTACTCGTGGGCGGCGATTCGCCACAGTTTGGACATCATTCGCCTCCCTTGCCCACGACGCGGATGAAGATCTCGTCCAGCGAGGGCACCGCAATCTCAAACTTCTCCAGCACCACGCCCGCGTCCAGCAGGGCCTTCAGCACATCCTGGGGCGTAACGTCGTCGGCCAGGTTCAGCCGCACCTCGTTGTTGTGGCGCGACGACGAGACGACACCCGGCACGTCGGGCAGATCGTTCACGGCCCGCACGACCACCGCGTGCCCCGAATGCTGCCGCCGCACGTCGTCCAGGCCGCCGTACAGGACAGCGCGCCCCTTGTTGATGAGCAGGATGCGGTCGCAAAGTTCCTCCACCTGGTGCATCTGGTGCGTGGACATGATGATGGCCGCGCCTCGGTCGCGCAACTCCCGCATCAGGTCTTTGACCATCTGCGTGTTGACCGGATCCAGCGCCGCGAACGGCTCGTCCACGATCAGCAGTTCCGGCTCGTGCATGATCGCAGCGATGATCTGAGCCTTCTGCTGCATCCCCTTGCTGAGTTCCTTCACCTTCCGCGTTCGGTAGGCCGCCAGATCAAACCGCTCCAGCCACTCGCCCACCCGACGCTGCGCATCCGCGGTGGGCAACCCCTTGAGCGTGCCCAGGAACGTCAGGCACCGCTCCAGGGCGATATCCTGGTACAATCCGCGCTCCTCGGGCATGTAGCCGATGCGGTTCTTCTTCTCCTCGGTCATCGGCCCGCCGAGCACGGCGACCTGGCCGGCGTCGGGCTTGAAGATGTCCAGCATGATGCGAATCGTAGTCGTTTTGCCCGCGCCGTTCGGGCCTAGGAGCCCGAAAATCTCGCCGCGTTCCGCGTGAAACGACACGTCGTCCACAGCCTGGGTCTTGCCGAAGGATTTTGAGATGTGAGAGACCTCAACCGGATGCATGTACGCTCCTCCTCACCGCAATTCCTGCGCCGGCCGCCTGACACTGTTCCTGGACTGTCGCCGACAGTTGCCCTCAAGCCGTGATCGCGAGCACCCGAAGGGCGCGAAGCCATCGCCCGCACCGCACTTCGGAGATCGCGTCGGGCGGTTCCCGTCGCATTGTAGCCACAGACGCCTCCAAACGGGCGCACCATTATAAAATACTCGCCAACGCCATACGCGGGTTCAAAGCATCGCGGCACCGGCGTGCAAGCGCGTTACGGAATCCGATAGATGCGCCGCCCATCCTCTTCGGATACGACCAGCCGCCCGTCATCCACCATGTGCTGAAGGCAATCCACTGCATAGTCATACGGGAGCCCCAGGGCAGCGGCGATGTCCGTAGCGTCGGATCCGCCAGATTGCTTCAGAACGGACACCATCCTTTCCGCGCATTCGTCCAGCGGGGGAAACAAGTTCGGGTAAAGTTTGCGCATGCAGTCGGGGCAGATGCCGTGGCTGAAATCCACCTCCGAGTGCTCGCTGACGTAGTCTTCCACCTGCCGCCAGTAGCCCCTATCGTCGCGGATCTTCTTGCAATTGGCGCAGATGGGAATCAAGCCCCGCAAGGTTTTCACCTGGGCCAGGGCATCCTGTAGGCTGCGGATGAGTTGCTCGCGCTCCTGCTCGGCACGCTTGCTCTCGGTGATGTCGCGCAGGATGGCCAGGTGGCCCCGCGAGCGCCCGTGGCGGTCGGCCAGTGGGATGACGCGCACGTCCAGGTGGCGGGGGTCAGGCTCCGCCAGGAAGACCTCGGCGCGGGAGACGGCGGCCCTGTCGCAGGACTCCAACAGTTCGGGCACGTGCGCCAGCGCATCCCGCAGGCGCTTGCCAATAGGTGGGGTGCCCAGCGCCAGCATTCGCCGGGCGGCGGGATTGATCTCCACCAGTCGCCCGTTGTCATCCCACGCCAGGATGCCGTCGGTCATGCGCGCCAAGACCACGCTGCGCGCCACGGGCACGATGCTGAGAAACTGATACTGCAGGATGGCAAAGGCGAACGCGACGCCGCTGAAGGTGAACAGCACGGGCGACAGATCCACATTGGGCCACGGGATAGGCAGCATGACGCTAGCGATGCTCGCCGCCAGGGGCACGGCGACGCCGGCGAACACGAGCCACGCCTGCTTGCGGTACAGCGGCGGCGCACGGCGGTACGTCAGCACAAGCACAACCAGCGCGAACACGATGAGGGTGTACGAGTAGATGGCGTTCGTCCAGAACCAGGGGCCGCCTTCCAGAATCGCGCCAGCGCCCGGGTTGCGCCTCCCCCCGAAGAACAGCCCGTGCCACGGGTCGGTCCACAGCAAGACCAGCGTCAGCACCGCCTCGGTGATGAGCAGGGCCAGCACGGGGCGGGTCAGCCAGTCGTCGCGGTCGGTAAACTGGAGCACAAACGCCAGGAACGCGGCCGGCACCGTAACGACGCCGACGTAGGTAAGGTCCAGCCAGAAGAACGGCGAGGGGCGGTAAAACCCCGACCAGTGGATCGCGTAGGTCCCGCTCCAGAACGCGGTGGCGGACAGCAAGATGATGAGCGGCCACCCGCCTGGGGCGTTGCGACGCCGCCAGGTAACGGCCACAACCCCGGCCGACATGAGGGCGGCGATGAAAAGCAGCGCGCTGTACAGCGTATTCACCTGGGACATACAGCCTCCAGCCTGGAACGGGCAGGGCGTGACTGTGCCTCACGGCGACTATACCATGAGACCCTGGCGCGGTCAAAACGCGGCGGGGCGACGTTCCCTCTCCCGCCGGGAGAGGGCCAGGGTGAGGGGCGTTTGGACCGCCAAGGACGCAAAAGGACGCAAGAGGCGCGAAAACCGCGTGCGCGTGTGCTCGCGCGGGGCTGAACCCCCGCGCTACGGGGGCAAAGCCCCTTCGGGGCTATTACATTCGTGCCGATTCGTGTTATTCGTGGATGAAGCCAACCCGCCCCTTCGCACCTCACCCCCGGCCTTCGGCTTCCCCCTTTCCGCGCGGCGGAGAGGGGGAATGAGGGGGTGAGGTCGGCATGCCCCCGCTCCCAACTGCCGTGGGCCGAATTACGCATCCCCGCGCTTGTATGTTATAATCGGCCATGCGCACAAAACACTCCTGCTACCTCATCGCGGCTCTAGCGGCGGCCATCGTCGGCCTGCTGGCCTACGCCGCCGTCTCGCAGGCCAGGCCCCCGCTGGCCCTGTCCGATCCGCCCGCCCAGGCCACGCTGGAACTGGAGCCCACCGCCGACGCCTGGATCGCCTCCCTGTTCGCTTACGACAACTTTGGCGATTCCATAATCCTGCCAGCCGGGCGCGACGGCCAATGGGGCACAAGGCGCTCGCTCCTCTGGTTTGACCTGTCGGGACTCCCGCCGGACACCCTCCCGCTCACGGCGACCCTGGACCTGGGCCTGTGGTGGGGCGAGGGCGACCCGTGGGTCATGGCCGCGCAGCCCCTTGCGGGGCCTTGGGACGAATACGGCGTTACGTGGAGCAACCAGCCTGCCATGTCCGCGCCGGTCATCACGGCCACCGTGCCCATCACCGGCGACGCCTATTCGCTGGACGTGCTCCCCCTCGTGTACGAGTGGGCGCGGGGCCGCATGCCCAACTACGGCCTCGTGCTGCGCGCCGAATCCGAATGGCGGCAGGGCCAGCGCGTCTTCTTCAGCAAAGAGGCCCTTACCCATCCCGCGCCGCGCCTTCGCGTCGCCTACGTCATCGCCACAAGCACGCCGACGCCGACGAACACGCCCACGGCCACGCCCACGCCGACCCGCACGCCCACCCACACGCCCACCCACACGCCCACGCGCACCCCGACGCCCACCTACACCGCGACGCCCACGCGCACGCCCACGCCGACGGCCACGCCCACCCTCACGCCCACACCCACGCCCACGCGCACCCCGACGCCCACCCACACGCCGCGGACGGTCAGCACCACCCTGCCCCTGACAGCCGACTCGTGGATTGACTCCTGGAATCAGAGCGCCAACCACGGCGCGGACGGCTCCATCTCCCTCCGCAACGGCGGGGTGAAAAAGGGCCTGGTGCGCGCGGAACTGCCCGCCGAGGCCATGGGACAATCCATCTACTCCGCCCGTCTGAAACTGTACTTCACGTATCGCTCCAACACGGGCGTCGGCACGCTCAAGGCCTACCGGCTGAAGCGCGCATGGGAAGAGACGACGGTTACGTGGCTCATTCCCTGGGAACAGCCAGGCGCCAGCGACCCATCGGACGTGGACGGGACGGTTGTGGGATCGGCGCCGCTCAACGCCATCAACGTGTGGGTAACGCTAGAAGTGAAGGACGCGGTGCAGGCGTGGGCCAACGGCGCTGAAAACGACGGCCTCCTACTCATCTTTGACAGCACCAGCAGCACGGAGTACCGCTTCGCGTCCAGGGAGTACGCGCCCCAAGCGCCGCGCCTGGAACTCGTGTACGGTGTCGCCGAGCCGACACCCACGGCCACGCCCACGCCCGCCGATTCGCCGACGCCCACGGCAACCCCGACGCTCACGGCGACCGACACGCCCACCGCCACAGCGACAGCAAGCCCAACGCCCACCCACACGCCGACGGCCACGCCCACCGCGACGCCGACGCCGACGTTCACCCCGACGCCCACCCACACGCCGACCGCGTCGCCTGCCGCCACCGCCACGCCGACGGCTACGGCACCCCGCGTTTCCGCGCGCGTGCGGCTGCCCGTCATCGCCAAGGACTGGTGGGTGATCTACGGCCTGTGGTCTAGGATACCGCAGTAGGCGCGGGGTCGGTGCGCGAGGCAAAAGAAAACCGCGCCCGATGGTTGGGGCGCGGTTTGGGGTGCAGGTGTTTCGGCGCTTCCTACAGAGGAACGACGTTGATCGCCTGGGGGCCTTTGGCTCCCTGCTCCACGGTGAACTCTACCTGCTGGTTCTCCTCCAGGGTGCGGAAGCCCTCGGTCTGGATGGCCGAATAGTGCACGAACACGTCGCCACCCTTCTCGCGGGTAATGAACCCGTAGCCCTTGGTCGCGTTGAACCACTTGACAGTTCCCCTCTCTCGCTCGCTCATTTGTAGCACTCCTTGTGGTGATTTTATAGGAGAGTGTGGATCAGAAGCGCCGCAATAAACGCGGCCGGGGAGCAGTGGAACGCCCCTCGGCCAGTGCCTTGCAAGCCGTTCTTACACTTACTCAACCTACGGGCTTTTTCTAGCACCGAATTCGGCTTTTGTCAAATCGCGCTCGGCGGCGACAAGAACCCCCGTATGCCGCCTCAATCCTCCACCTCTATCATGATGCGCTTGTTGATGCGCCCCTTGCTGTGATAGTCCACGACGCGGATGCGGCCCACCTCGCGCGTGTTGGCGAGATGCGTGCCTCCGTCGGCCTGCGTGTCCAACCTCTCAATCTCCACCACGCGGACAACGGCAATGTCGGCGGGCAGAAGATTGACCTTCGTGCGGATGAGATCGGGATGGCGGTCGGCCTCCGCTCGGGGCAGAAAGTGGACGCGCACGGGCCGCGCGGCCTGCACCTCCATGTTCACGCGCTCCTCAATCTCCCGCACCAGTTCCGCGCGCATGGTCTCAAACTCAAAGTCCATGCGACCCTTCAGCGGCTCCATGTTGCCGCCGGTAACCTTCGCGCCGTAGTCGCGCCACACCACACCGCACAGGATGTGCAGCGCCGTGTGCGTGCGCATGAGGGCATAGCGCCGCGGCCAGTCTATCTCGCCGCGCACGCGCGCGCCGACGGCAGGCGGCTCCCCTGTCAGTTCATGCCACACGAGCGGGCCTTCGCGCCGCACCTTGACCACCGGCCAGGTGCGTGTGCCGTCCGACAGCGTGCCGATGTCGCACGGCTGGCCGCCCCCGCCCGCGTAGAAGGCCGTCGCGTCCAGCGCCACCTCCGCGCCGTTCGCCGCCACAATCGTGGCCTCAAACGTCTTCAGATACGAATCGGTCTGGAACAGAAGTTGAGTCTCCATGTTGGCCTCCGCAAGATCGCATTGGGCCGCCCGTGCGCAGCCTCCGGCCCATACTACCGCAAACGGCCACCCTTGGCAAGAGGAGCCGTGGCGTGCGGAGAGAACATGTAGGGCGGCTATCCCTAGCCGCCGCCGGGTTGGGGCGGCAGAGTCCCCTCGCCCCGCCTCGCGGGGAGAGGGCTTGGGTGAGGGGTGCTATCCCCTCGCCCCGCCCCGCGGCGGGT
>JACIWU010000053.1 GCA_014360805.1 Chloroflexota bacterium | reverse complement strand
TTCAGTTCGGCCCGTCAGAACAGGGGGCCGCTAGACGTAGGGCAAATTGCCAATTTGCCCTACGATGGCCGCCGAGAGAGCAGCGCCAACCGAATGTGCGACCTCCCCATGGGCCTCCTGGCGCTATGTTACCACATCGTGCGTTCTAGCGAGCGTGAGTAATTTCCACCGAAATGTATACCCAACCATGTGATGTACATCATTGACACCGCCTGTGCAACCGAGTAGAATAGTTCCCGTACAGGCGGCCATCGGGATTGCGCCGAGAGACCGCACGAATCCATAGGGGAGGAATCATGACCATCACAGTCGCGGTCGCGGGCAAGGGCGGTACCGGCAAGACTACCCTCACCGCCCTGCTGATTCAACAGGCGATAGACGAGAAGTGGGGTTCTATCCTAGCCATTGACGCCGACCCCAGTTCCAACCTGAACCAGACGCTGGGCCTGCCGCTGGACGGCACCGTGGGGGACATTCGCGAGGACGCACTGGATCAGGTCAAGGCCGGCTCCTTTCCGCCGGGCACCAGCAAGCAGGACTACCTGGACTATCAGGTCAACCAGTGCCTGGTGGAGGCCGACGGCGTGGACCTTCTGGCGATGGGCCGGCCCGAAGGTCCCGGCTGCTACTGCGCGGCCAACAACATGCTGCGCATCATCGTGGACCGCATCGCCGGCGGGTATGATTACGTCTTCATTGACAACGAGGCCGGCATGGAGCACCTAAGCCGTCGCACGACCCGCGACGTGGACCTGCTGCTTCTCGTTACCGACCCCAGCGTGCGGGGCCTGACTGCGGCCAAGCGCATGAAGGAACTGGTGCACGAGTTGGACACCAAGGTGCGCCACATGGCGCTTGTGTTGAACATGGCCCCCGACCCGCTTCCCGCCGAACTCCAGAAGGCCGTGGAGGAGACGGGCGTGCCGCTTGTCGGCGTGCTCCCGCGAGACCCTCTGGTGGCGGAATACGACGCGGTGGGCAAGCCGCTGGTGCAGTTGCCGCGGGATTCGGCCATTCGGAAGGCGGTGGCGAACATCGTGGCTGCCCTCGCCGATCTCCTGCAGGTGCGGGCGGCTGTCGGTCGGGGCGACCGGTGAGCCATACGCAATCGGGGGGCGCGCATGTTGCGTCTGGCCATCTTTGACCTGGACGGCACGCTCAAGGAAGCCCGCGACCCCTACGTGTATCTCCACTCTCGCCTGGGCACGCTGGCGGCCAGCGAGGCCTTCTTCGCCGACGGCTTCGCGGGCAGAATCTCGTATGCGGAGTGGCTGCGGCTGGACGCCGCGCTGTGGAAGGGCACGCCGCTTGCCACTCTTCAGGCGCTTTTCCGCGAGAATCCCTATCTTCCGGGCGCCGAGGAGACGGTGCGGGCACTGAAGCGGCAGGGGGTGCGCCTGGCGCTGGTGAGCACCGGCATCCAGATTCACGCCGAGATGGTGGCCCAGGAACTGGGGTTTGACCGCGTCTTCTGCAACTACGTGTACGCTACGGACGGCATCATCAACGGCGAGACCCGCGTCGGCGTCCCCGAAGGGGGCAAGGGCGCGATTGTGGATGCGCTGCTGGCCGAGTTGGGGGTCGCGCCGTCGGAGGCCCTCGCCGTCGGGGACACGCGCTCGGACGCCGACATGTTCCGGCGCGTCGGCGTGAGCGTCGCGGTGTGTCCCAATCACGAAGCAGCGCGCCAGGCGGCGTCGCTGGTGCTGGAGCAGCCCGACCTGACGCCGATTGTGCCCTGGCTCATTTCGCGCGGGCATCTTACGGGTCTATGACGCCACTGTGGGATGCGATAATCGTCGGCGCGGGGCCTGCAGGGGCCAGCGCGGCCTACTTCCTGGGCGTGATGGGCCTGCGCGCCCTCGTGCTGGAACGCGAATCGCTGCCCCGCGACAAGCCCTGCGGGGGAGCCGTGCCGCGTTCGGCGCTGGCGCGGTTCCCGTTTGATTTTGGGCCTGTGATTGAGGATGCCGTTACCCTCGTCCGCTATGCGTGGCTGGGCGAGGAGGTGGCGGTTCCGTTGCCCGACGCGCCGGTGGTGATGGTGCGGCGGCGCGAGTTTGACGCCCACATCCTGGCCCACGCGCGGGCCGAGGTCCGGGCCCGCACGCCAGTGTCCGAAATCCGCGCCGAGGGCGACACGGTGCGCATCCGCACGGCAGACGGCGCGACCCACGCGGGGCGCTACCTGCTCCTGTGCGAGGGGAGCACGGGGACGCTGGCCGCCGGCCTGGGGCTGGGTTCGCGCCGCGCGGCCACGCCGACGCTCCAGGCCGAGGTGCCGATGAGCCAGGCAGGCAGCGACTGGCGCGGCACGGCCTTGTTCCAGTTCGGCGCGCTTCCGGGCGGGTACATCTGGGTGTTCCCCAGGCGCGAGTCGCTGTCGGTGGGCATCGTGGACTTCCGGCGGGGGCGACGGCCCTTGCGCAGGGTGCTGGAGGCGGAGTTGGCGCGCCTGGGCATCCGCACGGACGGCGTCCGCTGGCGCGGGCATCCGCTGCCGGTTTTCGGGGGAAGAGGCCCGCTTGGCCGAGGGCGCGTGCTCCTTCTGGGCGACGCGGCCAGCCTGGTGGATCCACTGCTGGGCGAGGGCATCCGCTACGCCATCCGCAGCGGGCAGTTGGCCGCCGACGTGGTGGGGCACAACCTGTCGGCCGCCGAATACACCCGTCGCGTCATGGGCGGCATGGGGCGTTCGCTGCAACGGGCGAGGGAAATCGCCGGCCTGTTCTACCGCGTGCCGAGGCTGGCCTACTCCATCGCCACGCAGGATGAGCGCGGAACCCGGTGGATGACCGACGTCCTCGCGGAGCAAAGCGACTATTGCAACATGAGCCACCGCTTGCCGCGGTTGGTGGCCGACTACTTCAGGCGCCGAATAGGCGGAAAGGGGTAACCGATGGGAATCAAGGCACAGCCGTACACGGCGACGCCGGCGGAACCGGTGCATGAGGTTCCCGGCGTTACCGTGCGTTGGGTCATCGGCGAGGCGGATGGCGCACCGAATTTCGCCATGCGCATCTTTGAGGTGCCGCCGGGCAAGGCGTCGCCCTTCCACGCCCATTGGTTTGAGCACGAGGTGTTCATCCTGGCGGGCAAGGGGCACGTGAAGAGCGAGAAGGGCGACCTGCCTTTTGAGCAAGGCTATGTCGTCTTCGTGCCGGGCGGGGAAACCCATCAGTTCGTGAACGACGGGGAGGATGTCCTGCGGTTCATCTGCGTCATCCCGCACCCGCGCCAAGAGGCAAAATGACGACGGTACTCCTGATGACCGGGCACATCGGGATCGGCAAGAGCACCGTGGCCGCCCGCGTAGTGGCGCTGGCGCAGGAGCGCGGCCTGCGATGCGATGGCCTGCTGTGCCAGGCCCGCCTGGATGAGAACGGCCACAAGGTGGGCATAGACGGGCTTCGGCTGGGCACGGGGGAGCGCCGCCCGCTCGCCGACAAAGACCTCTCGCAGCCTGGGGTGCGGTGCGGCATCTGGCGGTTTGAGCCCGGCGCCATGGAGTGGTCGCTGGCCACGGTGCTGGATGCGGTGCAGCAGCGGCCCGATGTCCTGGTCGTGGACGAGATCGGGCCGATGGAACTCCTGGAGAATCGGGGACTGGCCCCCGTCATTCCCGAATTGCGGGCGGGCAAAGTGCCGCTGGCCATCGTCGTGGTGCGGGTCGGGGTCCTTGCCGCGCTCATGGAGCGGCTGGCGGGATGCGACCTCAAGGTTTACGAGGTAACGCGGGCGACTCGCGACGCCCTGCCCGAGCAGATCGCGCGGGAGTGGTTTTGCGACTCGGCCCCGTAGGATGTGGGTCGCCATCCTTGGGGACGCCGTGCGACGCACCTCCGAGGTGCGTCGCACGTTCTCTTTCGCGTGGATTCGCGTCCCTTCGTGGTTGCGAGACTCTCGTTTTGAGGCGCGGAGCGCCGAAGAATCTCAGGCCCCTATTCGTGGCATCCGCGGCAGCCGGGGATACAGGCTCGGCCCCGTCTCACTCCCACGCGCCCGATAGCGTGCGCGTGATGAAGCGGCCCTGCCCCGCGCGGCCCACGAACTCGCCGTCGCGGACGATGACGCGCCCTCGCAGGAGCACGGTCTCCGGATAGCCGGTGAGTTCAAACCCCTCGTAGGGCGTGTAGTCCACGTTTTGGTGCAGGGTTCGGTGATCCAGGACGACGCGCCGGTTGGGGTTGAAGATGACCAGGTCGGCGTCGGCGCCCTCGGCGATGTTGCCCTTGCGGGGCGCCAGGCCGAAGAGGCGGGCCGGCTCGGTGCAGCACACCTGCACCCACCGCGCCAGCGACAGCCGCTCGGCGCGCACGCCGAAGGTGTACAGCAGCGCCAGGCGCGTCTCCACGCCGGGCGCGCCGCCGGGAATCTGGTTGAACGCGGCGCGGCCCTTGTCCTTCTGCCCGTGGTAGAAGAACGGGCAATGGTCTGTGGCCGCCACCTGAAGGTCGCCCGAAGCCAATGCATTCCACAGGCTTGTCGCGTCGGCTTCTTCGCGCAGCGGGGGCGACATGACGAACTCGGCGCCCTCAAAGCCGGGGCGGTCGTACTCGGCGCGGGTGAGCAGCAGGTACTGCGGGCACGTCTCGCCGAAGGCCGGCTGGCCCTTCTCCCGCGCCCTGCGCAGCGCGTCCAGCGCCTCGGCGCAGGAGACATGCACGATGTACATGGGCAGCCCCACCACGCGTGCCAGCGCCAGCGCCCTGGCCGTCGCCTCGCCCTCCATGAAGTCGGGGCGGGTCAGGGGGTGGTAGTGCGGGGTGGCCTTGCCCTCGCGCAGGAACTGCTCCGTGAGGTACTGGATGACGTCGTGGTTCTCGGCGTGCACGATGGGAAGGCCCCGATGTTTGCGCAGGGCGGCCAGGGCGCGGAGCATCGCCCCATCGCTCAGGCGCAAACCCTCGTAGGCCATGTACAACTTGAACGTCGTGCACCCCGCCTCCATGACGGGCGGAATCTCCGCGAGCCGCAGCGGGTCGTCGGAGTTCAGCGTCATGTGCAGCCCGTAGTCCACGGCCACGCGGCCATCGGCCTCGGCCCGCCGCTGGTGCAGGGCGTCCATGAGCGACTGGGCGCCCTTCGGTTCCACGAAGTCAAGGATGGTTGTCGTGCCGCCGCACGCCGCGGCCACGGTGCCGGTGTAGAAGTCGTCGCTGGACACCACATCACCGACGGGCATCTGCATGTGCACGTGCACGTCAATGGCGCCGGGGAGCACATACTTGCCCGTCGCGTCCAGCGTGTGCGGGGCCTTCAGCCCTTCGCCGATGGCGGCGATGCGCTCGCCTTCTATCCCCACGTCGGCCTTGAACGGCCCGTCGGGGGTGATGAGTGTGCCGTTTGTGATGACAAGGTCCATCGTGGTCTTCCTGCCTTTCGCGTCATTGGCGCTTTGCGCCCGATCGGCGACGCAACTCTTGGTCTTGTGCGCATGCCAGAATTATGAACACGACTATTGACAAAAACGCATTTCTACCGTATAATAATCGTAGAAAGGCGCCACTGGTTACCGAAACCCGTACCCAGTGTACGGTGAGTTGCCCTCAGGGCAAAGTTAGGAGCCAGGGCGCTTTTTCTGTTGTCTGGCACGGGAAGCGGCTGATGGCTGCCAGTGCCAGATGTTGAACTTGCGGCTGCTCTGTGGAGTTCCCTTACCCAACGAGACTCCGCCCAACCGCTGTTCAATGTGCCTGATCAGGTTCAACTTGGCAGGACTCTCGGTATGGCTATTCCACACATACCCCACGGCACCTAGAAGGATATCGGTCAGTTGGATCAGGTCGTCCTGTTTGGAGTCGCGAGCCTCAACAGCGCGTACCGGTGTTGCTTCCGGAATACCCTGCTGTTTGGCCCACCATCGGTTTGTGCAGATTTTGAGAACGTCCAGTCTGTACGCACGCCGGTTTCGCCGGGCATCGGTAAAAACCAGGTAATGATAGCCTGCGATCAATTTGCGACTGATCAGTTGGAAGTAGAACTTGTAGAACCCGAGTTCGGCGTCCCCACGCGAGAAGGTGTCGTAGTCCAGAAGGGCAACGTCAATAACAATGCAGTGAAACGCGGCCTCGCAGTGTTCCATGAATATGTTCACCATCTCTTGATACGCCGATAATTTGGCGCGGGAGACTTTTTTCCACTTGAATTCGGCTGTCAGGTGCGAGTCAGTCCGCAATCGGGCGATGTCTCCGCGCAAAGCAGGTTCGGCGGGGGCGGGAACCCATAGTCCGCCGATCAGCATATAGCGCTCCCCCTTCAGGCGACTCTCGTCGGCATAGACGTGGATGTATGGGATCACGCCCGCCCCCCCGCAATGGCGATGCCTCTCCTCCGCAGCCTCTGCGCTCTCGGCGACTCCGCGGTGCGAGGTTCCCGTCCCGCATCACGCCTCAAAGCGATAGCCGACCCCATACACGGTAACGATGTGGCGCGGCTGCGACGGCGTCTCTTCTATCTTCTGCCGCAGGTTCTTGATGTGCACGTCAATGGTGCGCTCGTATCCTTCGTACGCGTAGCCCTGCACCTTGTCCAGGAGTTGCATGCGGGTGAAGACGCGCCCAGGGTTCTGGGCCAGGACGGCGAGCAGGTCAAACTCGGTCGGCGTCAGGTCTATCCGCTTGCCGCGCACCTCCACCGTGCGGCTGGCCAGATCCAGTCGCACGTCGCCGGCCTCCACGACTTCGGGCGGGGCCTCGCCGCCCTCGGCGCGCCGCAGCACGGCCCGCACCCGTGCCACCAACTCGCGCGGGCTGAACGGCTTGGTTACGTAGTCATCGGCGCCCAGTTCCAGGCCGATGAGTTTGTCGGTCTCATCCACCCGCGCCGTGAGCATGATGATGGGCACGTCCGACTCCTTGCGCAGGATGCGGCACACGTCTATCCCGCTCATCTTGGGCAGCATCCAGTCCAGGACCACCAGGGCCGGCTTCTCGTGGCGGAAGACCGTCAGCGCCTCTTGCCCGTCCGCCGCCGTTACGACGGAGAAGCCCGCGTCTTCCAGGTAGGCGCGAACCACCTTTACGATTTCGCGTTCGTCATCCACAACCAGGATTTTCTTCGTCATCGGTCGCCTCTTGCAGAAACGTCGGCGCGACGCACCGCGCTTGCCGTAGTATAGCCGCGGCGTGGGGAGGCGGTCAAACGGCGAAGGCGCGGCACTTGCCCGGTGTCCCCGCGGCCGCTATACTTCGCGCGGAGGCGAATATGCGAACACTCTGGTTGAAAATCGTTGGCGTGATGGCCGTCGTTCTGATTCTGGCGCTGGGCGCGGTGGGCTATGCCTACAATCGGGCAGCGACCACCGGATTTGACGTGTACGTGAGCCGGGGAGGGCAGCGTTGGGCCGAGGCCCTGGCCCCGCAGTTGGAGGATTACTACGCCCGCACGGGGTCATGGGACGGAGTCGCGGCGTTCCTGGAGTCCTCTGCAACGCCAGGGATGGGCCGCGGGCGCGGCGCGACGGCCGGCCAGGGCGGGGCCTACGGCGCGCCTGCGGGCCAGCACGTGATCCTGGCGGACGAGCAGGGCCGCGTCGTGGCCGATTCCCTGGGGCAACTGGTCGGGCAGTCGCTCGGAGCCGATGAACTGGGGCAGGGCGTGGCGCTGGCCGTGGGCAGTCGGCAGGTGGGCACGCTGGTCGTATCCGCGCCCATGCTGCACGAAGGCCCCGAAGCGGAGTTCCTCGCCCAGGTGCGCAATGGCATCATCGTGGGCGGGGTGGTGGCGGGCCTGCTGGCGCTGGCCCTGGGCAGTCTGCTGGCGTTTCAAATCACGTCCCCGCTGCGCGCCCTGACCCAGGCCGCGCGGCGCGTGGCGGGCGGGGACCTGGCGCAGCGCATCCCCGTGCGCTCGCGCGACGAGGTGGGCGAACTCACCCAGGCATTCAACGACATGGCCTCGGCGCTGGAGCGGAACGAGACGCTGCGCCGCAACATGATGGCCGACATCGCCCACGAGTTGCGCACGCCCCTTGCGGCCATGCGCGGCAACCTGGAGGGAATCCTGGACGGCGTCTTCCCTGCCACGGGCGAGTCGGTCGCTCCCATCTATGAGCAGACGCTGCTTCTGTCGCGGTTGGTGGACGACCTGCGGGAACTAGCGCTGGCGGAGGCCGGGCAGATGCGGCTGGAGCGGCGGCCGCTGGATGTGGGCGAGTTGCTGCAAGGCGTGGCGGCCATGGTGCGGCCGCAGGCAGAGAGCCAGGGCGTCGGCGTGGAGGTGCAGGTGGCCGCGCCGCTCCCCGCCGCCGACGCCGACCCAACGCGCATTCGGCAGGTGCTGCTGAACCTGGTGGGGAACGCGCTGCGGCACACGCCTGCGGGCGGGGTGATCACGCTGAGCGCGGAGGCGTCGGAGGAGGGCATCACCGTGTCGGTGAGCGACACGGGATCGGGGATAGACCCTGCGGATCTGCCCCATATCTTTGACCGATTCTATCGCGGCGACTCATCCAGGGCGCGGGATACGGGCGGGCACGGCCTGGGGCTGGCGATTGTCAAGCGCTGGGTGGAGATTCACGGCGGGCGCGTGTGGGCCGAGAACCTGCCGTCGGGGGGCGCGCGGTTTTCCTTCACGTTGCCTGTGCGCCCCGGCGAGACTTTGTAAGTTCTATATCAAAAGTTACCCCTTTCTGCGGCGTATCAGCGGCCACATGGGGCTTCCCGACGGAAATCCTAAAAATCTTCGTTTTGCATCTTGACAAACAAAGAGTTCCACAGTATAATAAGTCTTGACACTTGTATTCTTCGCTTGAATCCTTTGGGCGGGTGCAGCATGGATTCTGCCTGGTGCGGTGGGGCTGTTGATTTCGGCCGCATGCGCGAGATGAACCGCTCGCTGATCCTGAACGTCATCCGACAGGAAGGATCGGTGTCCCGCGCTGCCATCGCGCGCCGCACGCGCTTGAGCCGCTCCACCGTCTCAAGCATCGTTTCGGAACTTCTGGAGGCCAACCTGGTTCACGAGGTTGGCCGGGGGCGGTCTAGTGGCGGCCGCCGTCCCATCCTCATCAACCTGAACTACAATGCAGGCTACGTGGTCGGGGTGGACCTCGGCGCGACCCACATCATCGTCCTCGTGGCGAACCTGAACGGCGACGTCATCGCGCGGAGGGAGGCCGATTTCTCCGTGGCCGTCGGCCCCGACGCGGGTCTGAATCAGATCGCCGACGCCGTGCGCCAGTGCCTTGCCGACGCGGGGATCCCGCTGGAGCGGGTTCTGGGCGTGGGCATGGGCGTGCCAGGCCCTGTGGAGTATGCCGAGGGGCGCGTGGTGGCCCCGCCCATCATGCCCGGCTGGCACGGCGTGGCCCTGCGCGACCGCCTTTCGCGCGAACTCGGCGTCCCGGTGTACGTGGACAACGACGCGAACCTGGGCGCTTTGAGCGAGCACTGCCATGGCGCGGGCCGGGGATACACCAACCTGGCCTACATCAAGGTGGGCACGGGCATCGGGTGCGGCCTCATCCTTGGGGGCCAACTGTATCGGGGCGAGTCCGGCAGCGCCGGCGAGATCGGCCACGTTACCATTGACGAGAACGGCCCGCCGTGCAAGTGCGGCAGTTACGGATGCCTGGAGAGTATGGCGGGCGGGCCGGCCATCGCGCTGCGCGCCCAGCAGGCCATCCGCGCCGGTCAGGCCACGTCCCTGGCCGCCATCCAGCCGCTGGAATCCATCACGGCCCGCGATGTGGCCCTGGCAGCCCAGAAAGGCGACAAACTGGCCCAGCAACTCTTCGCCGAGGCCGGCCGGCATATCGGCGTGGCCCTGGCGAGCCTGGCCAACCTGCTCAATCCGGGCCTCATCATCATCGGTGGGGGCGTGGCCCAGGCAGGGCGGCTGTTGCTGGATCCGATACGCAAAACCCTGGAGCAGCGCGCATTGCAACCGGTGGCTCAATCCACGCGCGTTGTTCAGTCTGTGGTGGGGCGTGATGCCTCGGCGCTTGGGGCGGTTGACCTGGCTTTGCAGGAAGTTTTCCAGTCTCCGGCGCTCATCACTTGCGCGGCGGCCTGAGAACCGCTATCATTGCGACACGACACTCGGCCACCCGAAAAGCCCATGGAAAGGGGGGATGTGGAGAGCGAGACGATTGTACCACACCGATGCTACCATGAGACTCTGAGGGCAAACCCATTCAGACCACAGAAAGAAAAGGAGTGAGAACATGAAGAAGAACCTGTACCTCGTTCTGGGGCTGCTCGTCATCGTGAGCATGCTCGCCGTCGCTTGCGGCGCGAAGCCGACGCCGACCGCGCCGCCGCCGTATCAGGCCAAGCCTACGCCGGCGCCGGAACCGACGACCCCACCCGAACCGACCGAGGCGCCCAAGCCGGTCAAGATCACCATCTGGCACCAGTGGGCCGGCGACTATTTGACTGCCATTGAGCAGGCCTTCCGGGACTACGAGGCCGCGCATCCGGGCGTTACCATTGACCTCACCAAGCCCGATGATGTAACGGCCGCCCTGAAGGTCGCCATTCCCGCCGGCGAGGGCCCGGACATCATCGCCTGGGCCAACGACCAGATCGGTGCCAACGCCCTGATCGGCAACATCGTCCCCCTGGACGACTTCGGGATTGACATGAACTTCCTGGAGAGCACCTACGAGCCGGCTGCGGTCAAGGGCGTCGTGTACCAGGGCAAGATCTGGGCGCTCCCCGAGTCCCAGGAGGGTATCGCCTTCGTGTACAACAAGGCGCTCGTTACCGACGAGTTCCTGCCGAAGGATCCCCTCAACTTTGACGAACTCCTGGCCAAGGCCAAGGCCTTCGCCGAGAAAAACCCCGGCAAGTACCTGGTCTGCAACCAGGGCCTGGGCAACCCCGATGCCTATCACGTGGCTCCCATCTACTTCGGCTTCGGCCTGCCGGGCTACGTGGATGACATGGGCAACGTCTACATGGGCTCGCCCGAGAGCGTCAAGGCCGCCCAGTGGATGGTGGAGTTCAGCAAGTACGCTCCCAAGGAGACCAGCCACGACATCTGCAAGGGCCTGCTGACCGAAGGCAAGGTGGGCGCGTGGTGGACCGGCCCGTGGGCCATCGCCGACATTGAGAAGGCCGGCATTGACTACGGGATCGCCCCCATGGGTCGCCCGTTCGTCGGCATCAAGACGGTCATGCTCTGCAAGAACGCCGTGGATCGCGGCAACCAGGAAGTCGCTCTGGACATCATGAAGTACTACACCAGCGCCGAAGTCCAGAAGAAGATCACCCTGGCCAACAAGACGATCCCCGCCAACACGGCCGCGTTGAAGGACCCCGAGGTTCAGAAACTGTACACCCTGGCCGGGTTCGGCGCGTCCCTGAACTTGGGCGTTCCGATGGGCAACTCGCCGTTCGCCAACGCGCAGTGGGGCCCTGTTGGCGACGCCACCACCGCCCTGTGGACCGGCGCTCAAACCCCCGAAGAAGCGATGGCAGCGGCCAAGGAAGCCATTGAGAAGGCCGTCGCCGAGATGAAGTAAAATCGCTCATGAAGAGGGGAGGCCCCGCGCCTCCCCTCTTCCCTTGTTTCTGAAGACAAGGGAGGTCGCCATGGTAGGCTGGTCTGGCCGCCGGAAGGCGCTAACAATTCTTCTCTTCATCGCGCCCACCCTTATCGGAATCCTGATCTTCAGCGTTTACCCCATCCTGTACAACACGTTCATCTCGTTCACGAACCGCGGGATGTACCGCCCAAACCCCGACTGCACCCAGACGCTCACCTCCATCTTTGAACCCTCGTGCTGGCCCATGTTCCGCGCGCGCGCACCGAAAGGTATTGGGCAACCCTACACCGTGCAGACTCCATTCTACGGCAACTACGCGGCTTTGGTGGGCAAGTTGTTCACCAAGGAGTCCATGGTGGCCTTATTGTTCATTCTCATCGCTCTTCTGCCGTTGTGGGGGGCGCGCCGCCTGAATCAACATTACGACCGACAATTGACCCGCCCCGTCTCGTCCTTTGTGGTGTGGCTCGGCGGTATCATCGGAGTGATTTTGCTCGCGTGGGTGCTGAAATTGCCACAGCAGTTTTCAGTCCTCATGAAGGCCGGCGACTTCTTCGTGGTAACGATGCGAACCATCCTCTACGTGGCCATCTGCATCCCGCTGTTCTTCATCGTGGGGCTGACGCTGGCCCTTATCCTGAACTCTAGCGACCTGCGCGGCCGGACGGCGTTCCGGGTCATCATGGTCGTGCCCTGGGCCGCATCCACCGTGGCCATCATGATGTCGCTGGTGTGGCAGTTCTTCTTCCGCGAGCAGGGCACCATCAACCAGTTGCTGAAACTGGTGGGCATCCAAGGCCCGGCGTGGCTGAACAACTCCACCCTGGCCTTCGCGGTCATCGTGCTCGCCAATGTGTGGTACACGTACCCGTTCTTCATGACGGTGATCCTCGGCGCGTTGCAGTCCATTCCGCCCGAGCAGTACGAAGCCGCCGAGGTGGACGGGGCCAACTGGTGGGACAAACTCACGAAGATCACCCTGCCGCTGCTGCGGCCCGCCGTGCTGCCCGCCACGGTGCTCAGTTCCATCACCACGTTCCAGATGTTCGGCACGGTCTGGGCGATCACCCAGGGGCGGCCCAGCATGGGCGCGGGCGTACCGGGCGCGACGGAACTGGTCATGGTGTACGCCTACAAGCAGATATTCCAGACGAACGCCTACGGCCGCATGGGCGCTTACGCGGTCATCATGTTCGTGTTCCTGTTCATCGCGACCCTGTATAGCCTGCGGGTTACGCGGATCACGAAAGGAGCCTACGAATGAGACGATCAACGCCTGGCGTCAAGATTCTGCAATACGTGATCCTCGTCATCGCGACCATCTTCGCCCTGTATCCGGTGTGGTTTGCCATCCTGGCTTCCGGGCGGGCGGGCGGCCGCCTGTACACGTTCAACCTGCTCGGAATGTTCATCCCCGTGGAGTGGACGTGGGAGAACTACCGTGTGATGCTCCTGGGGGGCCAGCCGTTTCTCCAGTGGATGCGCAACAGCCTGTTCGTGGCGGGGGTAACCACGGTGGCCTGCATCGTCGTCGCCACCTCGGCGGCCTTCGCCTTCTCGCGGTTCCGCTTCAAGGGGCGCGAGGCCGGCCTCATCTTCCTGCTGGCCATCCAGGCGTTTCCGGGCGTCTTGGCGCTCGTCCCGCAGGCGCAACTGCTCACCGCCATCGGTCTCTACAAGAACCCCTGGGGCCTGATCATCGCCTACACGTCGTTCACGCTGGTCTTCTGCACCTGGAACCTCAAGGGGTACTTTGACACCATCCCGATTGACCTGGAAGAGGCGGGGATGATTGACGGTTGCGGCCCGGTCCAGTCCTTCCTGCTCATCGGGCTTCCGCTGGCGCGGCCCGCGCTGGCCGTTACGGGGCTGTTCGCCTTCATGACCGGCTGGGGCGAGTACGCCCTGGCCTCGGTCATCATCCCCGCGCCCGACTCGGCCAAGACCCTTATGGTCGGCATGTACAAGATTGCCAACGAGATCAACATCCCGTGGGGCTACTTCGCAGCGGGCGCGGTCATGGTCATCATCCCCGTGTTGCTGGTCTTCCTGTACCTCCAGCGGTATCTGGAGTCGGGGCTGACCCTGGGCGGGGTGAAGGGCTAGGCCCTTGTCCAACCGCCCGCAGGCGCGAATCTGGCGCGCAGGAACGGATGATGTATAATGCCCTCACCGAAGCGCAGCCCGCCAGGCGCGAAATGGCAGGATTCGGCTCCTCTGGTGTTGGCGACCAAGGCGCGACGCACTTTCGAAAGTGCGTCGCACCTATGCCCATGGCGCGACCAACAGACTTTGGAGCCGAGACAATGGCGCGCTGACGGATATCGTGAAAGAGAGGGAGGGTATGGTGAGACGAGTTGGCTTGCTCACAGCATTGTTCGTTCTGATCGTTGCGCTCGCCGCCTGTGGGGCCGGCGGCCCGGCGGGTCAGTCTCCCCAGGGGCAGGCGCAACCCACCCCTACGCCCACGCCTGAGCCTCAACCCGTAACGCTGACCATCTGGCACGGGTGGCAGCCGGAGGCGCTTGCGGCCGTGGAGGGCCTCATGCGGGCCTACGAGGCGCAGCATCCCAACGTGCACATTGACCTGGTGCACGTGCCCGACATGACCAACCGCGTCATCTCGGCCATCCCAGGCGGCGAGAAGGTGGACATCCTGGCATTCGGCATGGATTGGGTGGGCCGCTTGGCCGACGCCGGCCTCATCGTGCCGGTGAGCGATCACGGCGTTACCCGCGACTTCATGCGCGATACGTACATCGGCCCCGCCGCCGACGCCATGCTCTACAAGGGCAAGGTGTGGGGCTTCCCCGAGGCGGTGGAGTGCGTGTCCTGGATTTACAACAAGGCGCTGGTCGGGGCGCAGGACATCCCGAAGACCACCGACGAGTTGCTGGCGAAGGCCAGGGACTGGAATGCGGCGCACCCGGGGCAATTCTTCTTCGTCTATCCGGCCCAGAACGACCCGTACTTCTCGGCGCCCTGGTGGTACGGCGCGGGCGCGTATTTCGTCAAGGAAGATGGGGCTGTGGGCCTGGAATCCGAGGCGGGCCTGCGGGCGGCGCAGTTCATCGCCCAACTGCCGCCGCTCATGCCGCAGCCGGTGGACTACGTCGCCGCGACGGCCCTGTTCAAGGAAGGCAGGGCCGCCATCATCCAGAACGGCCCGTGGTTCATTCCCGAGTTGCAGGCCGTTGGGATGGATTACGGGCTGGCGCTGATGCCCGAATTCGGCGCAACCGGACGCCGGGCTGCGCCCTTCGTCAGCGGCAAGGCGCTGATGATCACGCCCAACTGCGAGCGGCCGGACGTTGCGATTGACTTGCTCACGTACTTCACCGGCGCCGACGCTCAGATCGCGCTGGCCAAGGCGAACCGCGCCATTCCGACGAACCGGGCCGCCATCGCCAGCGCCGACGTGCAGGCCATGCCCGACATCGCCCACTTCGCCGCGCAGGCCGCGGTGGGCGTGCCGCTGCCCAGCACGCCGTACATGAGCGGGCTGTGGGAACCGGTAACCGCCGCCCTGGAGGCGCTGTGGGCCGGCCAGGACCCCGAGCAGGTGTTGCAGGAGGCGCAGGCCCAGGCGCTCAAGAATATCGCGGAATTGAAAAGCAGCCATTAGCCTTTAGCCGTTGGCCATTAGCCTGGTACGCGGAGCGAACCCATCCGCAGGCTGCAAGGGTATGCTAGGGGCCAAAGGCTAAAGGCCATGGGCTAGAGGCTTGACCGTATGGAAGACTTCATCTTCGGCAACCTGACGCTCACCGACGAGATCGTCGCAAAACTGACCCGGCAGTTGCGGGGCGTGTACCACGGCCACCGCATAGAGCCGACGCCAGCCGTGCCCGGCAAGCCGACTGCCCTGTACGCTACGACGGGGCCTGCGGTCGCCGCCGACGCCGCGTACCTGTACTACACCACCGACGGCTCGGAGCCGCAGGGCGTGGCCGGCCGGGCCTCCAACGGCCATGTGCTCCCTATGCAGCGGGTGGAGACCGAATGGGTGTCGCTCCTGTGGGATTACGTGGCCTGGTGGAAGGCGGAACTGCCGCCGCTCCCGACCGGTACGAAGGTGCGGTACAAGATTGAGGCCCGCGACTCCGCCCGGGGGACCAGCGCCTTCGCCGACAACGGCGCGCCGAACTCCCAGGCCGCGACGCGGTTCTCGTTCCCCGTGGCCGATGCCGAGCCGCCCGCATGGGCCAGGGAGGCCATCATCTACCATGTTTTCGTGGACCGCTTCAACCCGGGCGCGGGCCGCGCCTTCGCGAACCCGGGCGACCTGCGCGGCTTCTACGGCGGCACCCTGCGCGGTGTCGCCGAGAAACTGGACTACATCGCGGCGCTGGGCGCGACCGCCATCTGGCTTTCGCCCATCTTCGCCAGCCCGTCCCACCACGGCTACGACGCCACCGACCTGTACGCCGTTGAGCCGCGACTGGGCACGGCCGACGACCTGCGCGCGCTGGTGCAGGCCGCTCACGCGCGCGGCATCCGTATCATCCTGGACTTCGTCCCGAATCACGTGTCCAACACGCATCCGTATTTCGTCAGCGCCCAGACCGACCCCAACAGCCCGTACCGGAATTGGTTCACCTTCCGCCGCTGGCCCGACGAGTACGAGTCCTTCTTCGGCGTCAAGTCGCTGCCGCAGTGGAACAACGACTACCCGCCCGCCCGTCGGTACATGCTGGATGTGGCGCGCTATTGGATTCGGGAGTTCGGCGTGGATGGCTACCGGCTGGACTACGCCAATGGCCCGTCGCACGACTTCTGGACCGACTTCCGCCTGGAGGTCAAGGAGACGAACCCCGAGGCGTTCATCTTCGGCGAGATTGTGGAGAGCGCAGGGCTGCTGCGGACGTACCAGGGCCGCCTGGACGGCAGCCTGGACTTCCTGCTGACCCATAACCTGCGCCGCGCCTTCGCCTTCGGCAGCATGAGCCTGACGGACCTGGCGACCTTTGTGGCGCGACACCAGGTGTACTTTGACCCGCGCTTCGTCCGACCCAGTTTCCTGGACAATCACGACATGAACCGCTTCCTGTGGCTGGTGAAGGGCGACACGCGGAAACTGCGCCTGGCGGCCCTGTGCCAGTTCACGCTGGCCGGTCCGCCCATCGTGTACTACGGGACCGAGGTCGGCCTGTCGCAGCAGCGCGATTGCCGCACGCCCGACGGCCACGGCAGACCCCATGAGGCCCGCGCGCCCATGCTCTGGGGCGACGCGCAGGACGCTGACCTGCTGGCGTACTATCGGGCGCTGGGGCGGATGCGGCGGGAACATCCGGTGCTCTGGCGCGGCGCGCACCAGACGCTGGCTGTGGACAGCCCGCCGGGGACGTGGGCCTACGGCCGCGCCGACGGCGACGATCGGGTCGTCGTAATCCTCAACGCAGGCGACACGTCGGCGGAAGTTGCCGTGCCGGTCGCGGGCCTGGGGCTGGCGGATGGAACGCGCCTGCGGAACCTGCTGGGCGAGGAGGAGTACGCCGTCGCGGGGGGTCAGGTGAAGGTGGGCCTGGGGCCGGTGGAAGGGGTGGCGCTGGGCACTTGAAGCGACTTATCCCTGTTCCAGGAGGCGAACATCTTCTATGTCTATTGCGCGGCCGGATGCCCGCTTTGATGCAATCAAATCGGCCCGCGACACAACGAAGAACTGTTGTCCTTGGTAATCTACGACTTCGCGGTTTTGCCATGCATCCGCAAAACTGATTCCAGGCGTGGAGGTTTGCACGTCAATTCGGACCCGATCCCTGAAGACAGTGATCTCATGGGCAAGGATTTCTGAAGGAGTGGTCATCGCAGCCGTTCCCAGGCCCGCCTCCAGAAGGGCATCAAGCAGGCGTTGCGCATTGTCGGGGGTTGCTTCAATGAGAATGTCCAGGTCAAACGTCGCACGCGGAACGCCGTGGACGACGGCGGCAATACCGCCGATGACAACGTACTTCACATCATGTCTTTGAAAGGACGCGAACACGCCCTTCAATTGGTTGAGCATCTTTTTGCTCCATGATCTTGGGATTCGCGGCGAGGGCTAAATCGGTGAACCAACAAAGCAAATCCAGACGCTCCTGCACCGAGAGCGAGCGGAACCAGCGCGCTTTCGCTTCTGGAGTTTCATCCTGCCAAGTGTGGGAAATCCCTTTGCCCTTTTGCATGAGAATCACCACCTTCGCACGCACAGATGGATACGCGGGTTGATTGTATCGCACAGGTGGCGCGCTGTCAACGACGACACGAGGCGTCTTCGGCTCCGTCTTGCGTGGCACCGAGGTGCGACGCGCTTCCGAGAGTGCGTCGCACCTGTGCCCATGCCGCGACCAACAGAGTTTGGAACCGACGCACGAGGCGCGATGCCCCTCCGAAGCGCGTCGCGCCTGCGCCACCGAAAGACGAGAGAACCGAGCCATAAGAGGAGGAGTTAGAAATGAAGAGACGTTTGTCTATCCTATCCCTGCTGTTGATTCTCGCCATGCTCCTGGGCGCGTGCGGGCCGAAGGCCACACCCACGCCCACCACCGCGCCGACCCAGCCGCCGGCCACGGCCGTGCCGCCGACCGCGACGCCAGCGCCGGAGCCGCTCTACCTGGCCATCATCTGGCATCAGCACCAGCCGCTGTACTACAAGGACCAGGCCGCCAACATGTACATGAAGCCCTGGGTGCGCGTCCACGCCACCAAGGACTACGTGGACATGGCGGCCATGCTGGAGCAGTATCCCAACATCCACGTTACGTTCAACCTCACGCCCACGCTCATTCGGCAGTTGGACGACATCGCGGCGGGCGCGAAGGACAAATACTGGGTCATCGCCGAGAAGCCCGCGAACCAGTTGACCGTGGACGACAAGAAGTTCATGCTCCAGCGCTTCTTTGACATCAACCGCAAGATCATCGCCCGCTTCCCGCGCTACCAGCAGTTGCTGGACGATCGCGGCACCGACCTCAGCGACACGGGGCTGGATGCCACCATCGCCCGCTGGACCGAGGCCGAGTGGCGCGACTTGCAGGTGCTGTTCAACCTGGCATGGACCGATCCCGACTGGCTGGCGCAGGAGCCGCTGAAGTCGCTCAACGAGAAGGCGGCCAATTTCTCCGAGGACGACAAGAAGGTTCTGTTCGCCGAGCACCTGCGCCTGGTCAAGGAGGTCATCCCCATCCACAAGAAACTGCAAGAGGCCGGGCAGATTGAGATCACCATGACCCCCTACGCCCACCCGATCCTGCCGCTCCTGGTGGACACGAATTTGGCGCTCCAGGCCGCGCCTAAATTGCCGCTGCCGACTCGCTTCACGTGGGGCCAGGACGCCGTGGCCCAGTTGGCGAAGGGGATTGAACTGTACGAGGCGCACTTCGGGCGGCCGCCCGCCGGCATGTGGCCTGCGGAAGGCTCGGTCGCCCAGGAGATCGTGGGCATCGTGGCCAATGGCGGCATCCGGTGGATGGCCTCGGACGAGGGTGTGCTGGCCCGCTCGCTGGGCAAGCCCGGCTTCAACCGCAATTCCGCCGAGGTCGTTACCGACGCCGATGACCTGTACCGGCCGTACTACGTAACGTCGGGCGACAAGCCGCCGGTGCTCATGGTGTTCCGCGACGTGGTCATCTCGGACAAGGTGGGCTTCACCTACTCGGGGTCGTCGGGCAAGGCCGCCGCGCAGGACTTCATGAACCGCCTGCGCAACATTGCGTCACGCCTGAAAGAGGAGGGCAAGCCCGGCCCGCACCTGGTAACGGTCATCCTGGACGGCGAAAACGCATGGGAGTACTATCCCAACGACGGCAAGGAGTTCCTGCACACCCTGTACCAACTCCTGAGCGAGGCGAAGGACATCAAGACCGTTACGCCGTCGGAGTACATGAAGATGTACCCCGACCAGCGCAAGATTGAAAAACTGTGGGCGGGGTCGTGGATCAGCGCCGACTTCACCACGTGGATCGGCGAAGAGGAGGAGAACCTCGCCTGGGATTACCTGGGCAAGGTGCGCGCCGACCTGCAGAAGTACATCAGCGGCATCCGCCAGACGACGCCGGAGAAACTGGCGCGGGCGCTGGACTTCATGTACGCCGCCGAAGGTTCCGACTGGTTCTGGTGGTACGGCGCGGACCAGAGCAGCGGCGACGATGCGGGGTTTGACGAGATGTTCCGCCGCACGCTCATGGACGTGTACAACGCCGTGGACGCGACGCCGCCCGACTTCCTGTACGTGCCCATCATCGCCAAGCCGCCCCAGCCGCCCACGAAGGCGGTGGAAGGCCTGTTCACGCCGCTGGTGGACGGCAAGGCGGGCAAGGAGGAATGGGCCACCGCGGGCTACTACGCCGTCGTGGCCGGGGCCATGGCGCGCGCCAACGATGTCATCACCGACCTCTACTACGGGTTTGACGCCAAGAACATCTACATCCGCCTGGACGCGAAGGCCGATTGGGCCTCGCTGAGTCCGGACACGTATGTGGGCATCTACCTTTCGGCGCCGGGGGCCGCTGCGTTCAACAGTTTCTCGCGCTACGGCGCGAAGCAGGAGCCGCGCACGCTTCTGGGGTTCGGCGCGGCCTACGAACTGGCGGCGCACTTCAAGGACGGCCAACTGGCGGGCACCCTGGCCAGGGCGAAGGGCGACAACACGTGGGAGTCGCCCAAAGACCTGACGACCCTCGCCAGCCAGGGCGGCGTGCTGGAAATCGCCGTCCCATACGACCTGCTGGGCAAGTTTGACGCCGGCGATGTCATCAACTTCCGCGTGGTCGTGGCCCTCAACGGCGCCGACGCGCAGATTGTGCCGTCCGAGGGCGTGGCGAAGGTTGTCGTGCCCGACCTGGGGCTGGTAACGAATGTGCTGGAGGTGGAAGACCCCGTCGGCGACGACCACGGCCCCGGAACCTACACCTACGCCACCGACCCCGTGTTCGGGCCGGGCGCCTTTGACATCAAGAAGTTCATGGTGGGGTACGACGATAACAACGTTGTGTTCAAGTTTGAGATGAACGGGCCGGTGGAGAACGTCTGGGGCTCGCCCAACGGCCTGTCGGTGCAGACCTTTGACATCTACGTGGACAAGGACGGCAAGGCCGGCTCGGGCGCGAGGCTGCTGCTGCCGGGACGCAACGCCGCGGTCTCTGCCGACGAGGCGTGGGACTTCGTCATCTGGGCCGAGGGCTGGACGCCCGGCATCTACAAGGCGGGCGCGGACGGCAAGCCGGAGAAGATAGACGGGGCGCAGTTCCAGATTCTGGCCGACCCGGCCCAGCGCAAGGTTACCATCCGCGTTCCGAAAGACATCCTGGGCGATGACCCGCAGAACTGGGCGTTCCTGGCCGTGGTCTGCGGGCAGGAGGGGTACCCGGCCACGGGCGTATGGCGCATTCGCGACGTGAACCCGAAGGCCGAGCAGTGGCGCTTCGGCGGCGGCCCGCAGGACACCAACCACACGCGCATCATGGACGTGGTGTGGCCTGCCGACGCCAAGCCGACCCAGGAGGAGATGCTCAGCGCCTACACGCCGAGCACCGAGACGAACATGGACAAACTCGGCCCCGATGATTTCGCGCAGTTGAAGATGCTCAAGGCCAAGTAGGTACGAAAACATCAGACCCTTGAGGGCGCCAAGCCCTCAAGGGTCTGGTGGAAGCGCGCAGGAGCGGGCCGCGCCGCACCCTTCTACAGAAGTTCAGTCAACTGCTCTGGGGTCATCTCGCAGTCCCGCAGAATCTGGGACATCAGCCCTGGCCCGATCACCTCACCGCGATGGACAGGTACAACCGTGCTGCGCCCGTCGGGGTGCCGCAAGAAATGATGGCTTCCTTTCACACGGACTACTTGGAAGCCTGCCTTGAGCAGCGCGGCGATGAGCCTCTGCCCTGTGATTCGCGGGAGTCTCTTCATATCTCTACCAGCAGCCTCTGCACTCCCACGAATTCACGAGGCTCCATTTCCTGCCCCTCTACCTCCAGGCACAGTTCAATGGCTTCTCGGATCCGCTTCATCAGGGTGTCCAGAGACTTCGCCTGGGTGTGGCACCCCCGCAGTTCCGGAACCGAGGCCACATAGTAGCCTTCGGAGTCTCGCTCTATAATCACGTTGAACGCTCTTGCCATCCGCGCCTCCTGCTGGATCCCGTTACACTGCCCTGGCCTTATCATACAATCCCGCCAACCCCTTGTCAAGGCTGGGGTCTTGGCTTGTTTGCGCGTCGCTCTACGATTCGGTTCCGTCTTGTTTGGGCGACCAAAGTGCGAGGCACTTCGGAAGTGCGGCGCGCCTTGGATACCTGCCCCTCGCCTGCGGCGGCTATGGAAAGCCGCCCTACGTGTTTGGGCTACGCTATCCGTGCGTGGCTCGCATGTCCAACCTCACCTAACCCCTCCCACACCCTCCCCTTTCCTCTCCGCCAGCGGAGAGGAAAGGGGAGGGCCGGGGTGGGGATAGGTGAGGTCAAGCCCCGCGCATGAAGACCCTAAGGGTCTCCGAGATCCTTGGGGTCTATTCTCTTTTCCATTCGCGTGGATTCGTGTTATTCGTGGATGGCACCCTGTAACCGCGAATCACGCCAATCCGCACGAATGGGGAACAATAGGGCAGGTTCCCATACCTGCCCCCGGCCCGCGGCGTCTATGGAAAGCCGCCCTACGGATATCAAGGGTCTGGGGAAAGCGCGTCGTGCGAAA
>JACIWU010000052.1 GCA_014360805.1 Chloroflexota bacterium | reverse complement strand
GTCCATCACCCGCGAAGTCAAACAACCCATCCAGGAGTTGCTCATGTCGGTGGCGGGGCCGCTGTCCAGCATGGTGCTGGCCGGGCTGTTCGCGGTCATCGCGCTGGCCCTGCGGACGCTTGCGGAGCCAATTGCCGCGGGCGCGATGTACCTGGCGCGCATCAACCTGCTGCTGGGGCTGTTCAACTTGCTGCCCGGGTTCCCCCTGGACGGCGGGCGGGTGTTCCGCTCCATCGTGTGGGCCATCACCGGCCAGTACGAGCGTTCCACCCGCATCGCGGCTGGCCTGGGGCAGGCATTCGCGTACCTGTTCATCGTCGCCGGCATCTTCCTGGCGCTGGCCGGCAGGCTCGGCGACGGCATCTGGCTGGCCCTCATCGGCTGGTTCATGGACAACGCCGCGTCCAGCAGTTTCCGGCAGGTGCGCCTGAAGGAGAGCCTTCAGGGATACACGGCAGCAGACCTCATGCGCACGCAATGCGCGGCGGTTCCGCCTGGAGTCTCCCTGGCGACGCTAGTGGACGATCACGTCCTTCCCCTGGGGCAGCGGTGCTTCCTCGTCACGGACGGCGACGCGCTCAAGGGCCTGGTTACCCTGCACGAGATTCGGCGGGTCCCGCGAGACCGTTGGACGGTAACGCCAGTGGAGCAGGCTATGACCGCCGTGGACGCGCTGCACGCCGTGCCGCCCGATGCCGACGCCTACGGCGTGTTGGAGCGCATGGACGAATACGATGTCAATCAGATTCCGGTTGTGCATGAAGGGCGGCTGGTGGGCATCATCGCGCGCGACAGCATCCTGCACTTTATCCGAACGAAGAGCGAACTGGGCATATAGGGAACGCTGCGGCGCGCCGCGCAACGGCCAACCAAGCCGCACCACCCTGCGACTAGGAGACAACATGACAGAGAAGATATACGAACTGGAAAAGGCATGGCAACTCGCCATACGGCGGGAGCAGGACGCCCACGACTTCTACACGCGCATGGCCCACTCGGCCAGCGACGCGGCGGTCAAGGCGTTCTTTGAGTCCCTCGCCGAGGAAGAGATGCGCCACAAAGCCCGCCTGGAAGGCGAGTTCCGTCGCCTGTTCCAGCCCGACCTGGAAGAGGCCCGCGAGCGAACGGGTACTTTCGTCCACGACACCCACCGAGGCCACCAGCCGCCTGGGTTCTCCTGGTGGGAGTGGGAAGACGAGGCGTTTCGCCTGGCCCGCGAACTGGACGTCCCCATCCTTCTGGACATCAGCGCGTCGTGGTGCCACTGGTGCCACGTGATGGATGAACAGACCTACTCGCACCCCGAGGTGGCCGCGCTCATCAATTCGGAGTTCATCCCCATTCGCGTGGACACGGACAAGCGGCCCGACATCAACCGCCGCTACAACATGGGCGGCTGGCCCACCACCGCGTTCCTCACCCCCGACGGCGAAGTCCTCACGGGCGGCACGTACCTGACCGTGCCCCAGTTCCTGGAGGTGGGCCGCAAGGTCAGCGAGTACTACCGCGCCAACAAGGGCAAGATTCGCGAGCGGCTGGAGGAACTCCGCAGCGACGTGGCCGCGTCCACGGTGGCGGGTGTGGCCACCGAAGACCTGACCCTGAAGATCGTGGAGGACGCCGTGTCCGTTCTCCTGCTGGGCTTTGACAGGGAGAACGGTGGCTTCGGCACCGAGCCGAAGTTCCCCATGCCCGAGTCGCTGGAACTGGCGCTGGCCGAGTACGCGCGCAGCGGCGCCGAGCAGTTGCGCACCATCGTGGAGAAGACGCTCCGCGCGATGGCCTCGGGCGGGATGTACGACCCCGTAGAGGGCGGCTTCTTCCGCTACTCCACCACGCGCGACTGGAGCATCCCGCACTACGAGAAAATGGCCGAGGACAACGCCAAACTCCTGGCGCTCTACATCCACGCCTACCAGGTCTTCGGCGACCCGTTCTACCGCAACGTGGCCGCCGATGTGGTGCGCTACATCCTGCGCACCCTGACCGACGAGCGCGGGTTCTTCTACGCCAGCCAGGACGCCGACGAGGAGTACTACAAACTCAACGCCGCCGAGCGCGCAAAGCGCAGACCGCCCTACATAGACAAGACGCCGTACACCGACTACAACGCCATGCTCATCTCGGCGCTCTTGCAGGCGGGCGTGGTGCTGGACGACCGCGCCCCGACCGACGCTGCCCTGCGCGCCGTGGACGTGATCTGGGAGCGCCACTACGACGAGGCCCGCGGCATGGCCCACACGCGGGGCGCCAACGGCGAAGTGTGGGGCCTTCTCGCCGATCACATCTGGATGGCGCAGGCCCTGCTGCACGCCCACGAATTCACCACCGAGCCGCGCTTCCTTGACCGCGCCCTGCGCGTGATGGAGTTTGTGTACGGCCATCTGCAGGATGCCGTCGGCGGATTCTATGACCGTGTGGAGGATCCCAACGCCCTGGGCAAACTGCGCGACCGCGAGAAGCCCCTGCCCGACAACGCCCTGGCCGCCCATGTGGCCCTGCGGCTCCACGCCTTCACGGGCGACGCGAAACATCGCGAGGCGGCCGGCAAGGCCCTCGCCTGGTTCGGCGAGGTGTACAAGGCTTACGGCTACTTCGCCTCTGGGTACGCCATGGCCGTGGCCGCGTACCTGGGCGAGCCGATACAGATCATCATCGTGGGCAGCGCCGACGACGAGCGCACCCGAGAGTTGCGCCGCGCGTCCCTGCGGCTGTACGCGCCCTATCGGGTCATCCAGGTGGTGGATCCGGCGTGGGAGCAGGAACGCCTGGCCCGACTGGGATACCCGGCCGAGCCTGCGCCCCGCGCCTACATCTGCGTGGGGCTGACCTGCGCGCAACCCACCGACCGGCCCGAAGAGATTGAGGGCATCGTGAGGCCGCTGGTGTCGCCCTGGCGCGGGCGCACGCCCAGAGATTCGTGAGCGACGCGCGTTCGCCGCAGACTACACAGGGAGGTTCGCGTGAAACTCCTGCAAATCGGCATCTCGTTGGTGATCATCGCCTTCGTAACCTGGATCGGCGACCGGCAGCGGCATCTGGCCGGCCTGGCCGCCGCCATGCCGCTGACCATCCCGCTCACCATGTGGATCGTGTTCACCAACACCGGCCACGACTATCAGAAGACGGCCGAGTTCGCGGGCGGGGCCATCACCAGCATCCTGGGCACGACGGTCTTTGTGATCGTGTGCTATCTCCTGCTGCGGGCGCGGCTCCATTTTGCCCTGGTGATCGCGGGCGGGTACGCGGCGTGGTTCGTGGTCATCACCCTGCTGCCCCAACTGGCCCAGCAGGCCAGTCGGTGGGCGGTGTGGCTGCACAGATGAACTTCACCTTTCGGAGGACAGCATGAGCGACGAACACACAGCACGGCTGATGGCCATCCTGCGGGACGCCATGGAATTGGAGCGGCGCGGCCATGCCTTCTACCTGGAAGCCGCGGAGGCGACTTCCGCCGCGCGTGGCAAGAGCATGTTCCTGAGCCTGGCCAAGGACGAACTGGATCACCTGGCCTACCTGGACGGCGCGTTCCGCTCGCTGCTGCGGGACGGCACACTGCCGGATCTGCCCGCGCCAGCGCAGGCCGAACCCCAAGCCGCACCCAGCCGCCCGGAGGTCTTCCCCTCGCCCAAGGAGGCCGCCCGCGAAATCAAGGCCAGCGCGGGCGAACGCGACGCCCTGAAACGGGGCATGCAGGCCGAGCAGGACTCCATCGCCCTCTACAGCCAGGCGGCTAGCCAGGCCCAGACCGAGGCAGAGAAGGCCCTCTTCGGCTCCCTCGTCGCCGTGGAACAAGGCCACCTAACGATCCTGCAGGGCGAGTACGACTACATCAACCAGACGGGTTTCTGGATGGGATTCCAGGAGTTCACCCTGGAGTAGGGCCGCAACCCTGGTGCATGGACGCAGGGCTGCCCCTACACACAGGCAACTACCCGACATGGTAGGGGGTAAACGATGAAGAACGACATGACGTTTGTACTCGGAGGAGAGGCGGGCCAGGGCGTGGAGTCCACAGGCGCGGGGTTCGCCCTGGCGCTGGCGCGCGCGGGCCTGCGCGTATTCGCCGTGCCCGACTACCGCTCCAGGATTCGCGGCGGGCACAACTTTTTCCAGATTCGCGCGGGCGACTACGAGTTCTTCTCCCACGACGAGCGGGTGCACCTGGCGCTGGCCCTGACCCGCGAGGCGGTGGACTTCCACGTGCGGCAGTTGGTACCCGGCGGAGCCATCATCTATGACCCCGCGCTCAAGGTGGACAAATCGGGCTGGCCCGACGGGGTGCAGGATTTCGCCATGCCCGTCGCCGACCTGGTGCAGCAGGCAGGCGGCAGCAAGTTGATGATGAACACGGCCATGGTGGGCATCGCCGCCGGCCTGACGGGCCTGGACCTCCGCTTTGTGGAGGGCGTCATTGAGGATAACTTCGGGCGCAAGCGGGGCGAAAGCCTGGCCGAGGCCAACCTGAAGGTAGCTCGTGCGGCCTATGATTACGCCCGCGCCCACTTCGCCGAACGCTTCCCATTCAAACTAGAGCCGGTGGACGCGCCCAAGCGCCTGCTCATCGGCGGGAACCCGGCTATGTCGCTGGGGGCGCTGGCGGCGGGCTGCCAGTTCATGGCGGGCTACCCCATGACCCCCGGCTCGCCCATCCTGGAGATGATCAGCGCCAAGGCCGCCGAGCTCGGCGTGGTAACCAAGCACACCGAGGATGAGATCGCCGCCATCTGCATGGCCATCGGCGCGGGCCGCGCCGGTGCCAGGGCGGCCACCGCCACGTCGGGCGGCGGCTTCTCCCTCATGGTGGAGGCGCTGGGGTTGGCCGGCATGACCGAAGTCCCCGTCGTCATCTTTGAGGTGCAGCGCCCGGGGCCTTCCACCGGCCTGCCCACCCGCACCGAGCAGAGCGACCTGATGTTCGTGCTCCACGCGTCCCAGGGCGAATTCCCCCGCATCGTCCTGGCCCCCGGCACGATAGAAGAAGCCTTCCGCGATGGCTGGCGCGCCTTCAACCTGGCCGAGAAGTACCAGTGCCCGGTCATCGTTCTGTCCGACCACTTCCTGGCCACGTCGCTGCAGACGGTGCCGCCCGAGGCGCTGGACTTTGACAGCGTGGTCATTGACCGCGGCGTCATGCTCACGCCCGAGCAACTGGACGCGCTGGAGGGCGAGTACAAGCGGTTCGTCTTCACCGACAGCGGCATCTCGCCGTGGGCGCCGCCAGGGCACCCGAAGGGCGTGTACCGTTCGGCCAGCGACGAGCACGACGAGTACGGGAGCATAGAGGAAGACGCGACAAACCGCCGCCGCATGATGGAAAAGCGGATGCGCAAGTTGGAAACCGCCCGCGCCGACATGTTGCCGCCCAGGCTGTACGGCCCGGAGCGCGCGGCCATCACCTTCGTGTCCTGGGGTTCGGGCTACTACCCCGTGCGCGAGGCCATGCGCCTGCTGGCCCAGCAAGGCGTCTCCGCTAACTTCCTGCACATCACCGACATCTGGCCCTTCCCGGCCCAGGCGGTGGCCGAAGCCCTGCGCGGGGCCAAGCGCATCGTCGCCGTGGAGAGCAACTACACCGGCCAGATGGCCGGCCTGATACGGCGGGAGACCGGCATCCACATAGAAGAGCGAATCCTGCGTTACGACGGCAGACCCATCTCACCGGAGTACATTCTCCGTGGACTGGAGGGGGCGTAGATGGTTACGGTCAAGGACTACCAGAGCCCGGTAACGCCAACCTGGTGCCCGGGCTGCGGCAACTTCGGAATTCACCAGGCCGTGAAGATGGCGCTCGCCGAACTGGGGCTTGAGCCGCACCAGGTGATGCTGGTGTCGGGCATCGGGCAGAGCAGCAAACTGCCGGACTACACCCACGCCAACGGGTTCATGACGTTGCACGGGCGCGCCATCCCGTGCGCCACCGGCGTCAAACTGGTGCGCCCCGACCTGAAGGTCATCGTCCACAGCGGCGACGGCGACGGCTACGGCGAGGGCATGGGGCACATGGTGCACGCCGCCCGTCGCAACATCGGCATCGTGCACATCGCCCACAACAATCAAATCTACGGCCTGACCAAGGGCCAGTACTCGCCCACCAGCGCCCAGGGCACGCGATCCAGCACCTCGCCCGAGGGGGCCATAGACCGGCCGGTGAATCCGCTCCTCATCGCGCTGGCCGCGGGCGCCACCTTCGTGGCCCGCGCGTTCTCCAAGAACAGCCGCGAACTGGCCGACATCATCAAGGCGGCCGTGCAGCACCGAGGCTATGCCCTCATAGACGTGCTCCAGCCGTGTGTTACCTTCAACCGCGTGAACACCTACGAATGGTACGGCGAGCGCGTGTATCCCGTGAGCCAGGAGCCGGACTACAACCCATCCGACCTGAACTGGGCCATGAGGACGGCGCAGATATGGGGCGACCGCATCCCCGTGGGCATCCTCTACCAGACCGAGGACGTGCCCGCCTACGAGGAGCAAGTCCCGGCGCTGAAGGCCGGGCCGGTGGGCCTGCGGCCGATTCGCCCGATTTCGGCGGACAAGGCGCAGGCGCTCAAGGCCGCGTATCTGTAACGAGGGAGCAGTATGAGCGTCGTCATATACACCACGCCGACCTGAGGGTATTGTTACATGGCGAAAGAGTTTCTTTCGCAACGTGGCGTACCCTTCGTGGAGAAAGACGTGAGCCGCGACCCGACGGCCGCGCAGGAGATGGTGCGGCGGTCGGGGCAGCGCGGCGTGCCCGTCATCGTCGTGGACGATCAGGTCATCGTGGGGTTCAATCGGCCGCTCCTGGAGCAGGCGCTGAGCCGTCTGCGGCTGGAACTGGGCGTAACCGTGGCCGACGCCGCCAAACTTCGGCGGAAGTACGGCCTGTCGGTGGGCGAGGGCGCGCTCGTCGGATCGGTGAAGCCCGGCTCGCTGGCGGCGCAGGCGGGCCTGCAGGCGGGGGACGTCATCGTGGAGATCGCGGGGATGCCCATTCGCACGGCCCAGGACGTAACCGATGCCTTGGCCCGCTTGCAGTCGGCGCGGCAGATAGAACTCGCCTGGGTGCGGGGCACACAGACCCTGCGCGGCGTGGCGCGGCGGTAACGGGGGCACGACGGATTGGGTTCACATGTCTGTGGAGCGCCGAAGCGATCCCGGCGGTCATGCATACCTCACCCCCGGCCTTCGGCCTCCGAGGGGGTGAGGTTCGTGGGCGCATGGCGGCCGCTTCGCTCCCGCAGAGAGATACATAGGACGCGGAGAATAGTCCGAACTCTGCGCCCTCTAGGGATAGATTGTAGAGCAAATTGCCAATTTGCTCTACGGGGGTATACCTCACCCCCGGCCTTCGGCCTCCGGGTGAGGTCAGCCAAGACGCCCCACTTCGCTCGCAATGACGCACGAGGAGAAGATGCAAGTAACTCACCAGCGGAAGGTAAATCCGCGCAGCGGCCCTTGCGATGGTGAACAAGGCGCGCTATACTCCATCCGCAATACTCACTTGAGGAGAGAGAAACATGGAAGACAAGACCATTTTGGAGGCCCTGAAACTGGCGGCGCACAAAGAGCAGGATGCCCGCAAGTTCTACCTGGAGTCGGCGGAGCGTGTGAAAGACGCCTGCGGGCGGGAGATGTTCCTCTCGCTGGCCGACGAGGAGCAGCATCACCTGACCATGGTGCAGCGCCAATACGAATCCCTCGTCGGGGGCGGCGGCTGGGTGGAATTCGCGGAGGCGGCTGCGGTGGCCGAGTTTGAGCCGCTCAAGGCGCGCACGAACCTCAAGCAAGCCGTCGGCGAGACCACATCCGAGATGGACGCCTTGCTCCTGGCAATCCAACTGGAGAACGACAGTTACGACCTGTACGTACAGCAGGCCGAGCGCGTCGCCAGCCCCGCTGGCAAGCAGATGTACCGCTACCTGGCCCAGGCCGAGCGCCGCCACTTTGACATCCTGATGCTGAACTACGAGCACATGATAACGACAGGCGGGTTCTTGGGCCTGGCCGCCAAATCCTGCGATTGAGGGTAACATGACAGAGCCACTGCAACAGGCGCTTCTGGCGCTGAAAATGGCCATGCAGACCGAACGCGATGGCCGCGAGTTCTACCTGAAGGCCGCGGCTGCCACGGCGCACGAAGGCGGTCGGACGCTCTTCACGCGCCTCGCCGACGACGAACTGGCCCATCTGGCCATGCTTCAGGCCAGGGAGCAGGCGCTGCTCCAAGATGGCCGCTGGCTTCCGCTGACCGAAACCCTCTCGGCGTCCATCCCCTCCACGCCCATCTTCGCGAAGCCGCTGGGCGCAAACGAACTGAACGCTTACACGTCGGACCTGTCGGCGCTGCGCATCGCCTACCTGCGCGAGCGCGACGCTGTGGAGTTCTACACGCGCGCAGCCGAGCAAACCGACGACCCAGAGGGCAAGAAGATGTACGTCGCCCTGGCCGAAATGGAGCAGGCGCACCAGGACGCGCTGGAAACCGAATACAAGTTGCTGTCCGACCAATTCAAAGCCACGATGGGATTTGCACCTTTCTAGACAAGGAGGATACACATGAGTCCAATTGACGAGAAGTTGCTAGAGCCGTTGCGCCAGGGCATGATCAACGAGATTCGCGGGCGCGCCTTCTACCTGGAGGCCGCGAAACGCAGCGCCCACCCCGCGGGCGCCAAGATGTTCACGTCCCTGGCCCGCGACGAAGAAGGGCACCTGCAAGTGCTTCAGCAGCAGTACCAGGCCATCACCAAGAAGGGCCAGTGGCTCACCCTGGATGATGCACGTAAAGCCACCGAACCCGCGCCCGAGTTGAACCTGTTCCCCGAAGGCCCTGGGAAGGACTTGCCCGACGACGCCGACGACCTCAAGGCGCTGGAACTGGCCATGGGGTTTGAGAAGCGCGGGTACGAACTGTACAAGCGGGCGGCAGAAACATCCGAGGACCTGACCGCCAAGGCCATGTACGAGTTCCTGGTGCAGGAGGAAAGCCGCCACTACGACCTGCTGCAGAACTCCTATCACTATCTGAAGGACAAAGGGCTGTGGTTCTTCCAGGATGAGGAAAAACCCATCTTTGAGGGCTAGAGCCTGTACTTGCGCTCACAATATGTAGGAAAGGAGAGGATATTATGAAAGACATGACCGAAGGAAACTTGAAAGCCGCTTTTGCGGGCGAGAGCCAGGCCCACATGAAGTACCTCGCCTTCGCCGACCAGGCGGAGAAGGAAGGCTTCGCCAACGTCGCCCGCCTGTTCAAGGCCATCGCCTATGCCGAGCAGGTGCACGCCACCAATCACCTGCGCACGGTCGGCGGGCTAGGTACCACCAAGGACAACCTAGTGGCGGCCATCGGCGGGGAAACCTTTGAGGTCAACGAGATGTATCCCGCCTACCTCGCCGTCGCCAGGGAGCAGGGCGAAAAGCCCGCCGAGCGGAGCATGCACTGGGCGCTGGAGGCCGAGAAGATTCACCAGGTCATGTATGGCGAAGCCAAGGCGTCGGTGGACAAGGGCGTGGACATCCAAATCGGCGAGATTTGGATCTGCAGCGTGTGCGGGTACACGGTGGAAGGTGAACCGCCCGACAAGTGCCCCGTCTGCGGCGCCCGCCGCGATCAGTTCAAGAGTTTCTAGCAGCCAAGGAGACAAACGCGATGGAAAAATGGGAATGCATGGTCTGCGGCTACGTGTACGACCCAGCGGTGGGCGACCCCGACTCGGACATCCCGCCCGGAACGGCCTTTGAGGATTTGCCCGACGACTGGGTTTGCCCCCAGTGCGGCGCAACCAAAGACATGTTTGAGAAGGTCGTAGAGTAGGCGCAAACTCCCCTCGGCGGGCGGTGCGCGCCATCGTCCGCCGAGGGGGAGTCTCCGCGAATCAGCCCCACACCTGCTGCGGCGGGCGGTGCGCTAGGCCCATGGCCGCCGCCACCCATTCCCGCACGGAGTGGAACACGGGGACGCCCTGGGCCTCTATCGCCTGCGACATCCTGGCCGTGAAAGGCCCGCCCGTCGCCCCCACGAGAATCGGCTTCTTCGCCTTGCGGTTCAACTCCCCCAGCGCGTCGGCGATGTCCTCGCCCACGGGCGTGTCCTGGAACACGAACCAGGGCATCACGACATCCACATTCGGATCGTCCAGCAGCGCCTGGATGCCCACCGCGTAGTCCGTGGTGGTGGCCGAGCCGGTAACATCCACCGGATTCTGCGCCAGGTAGAACGGCGGATACGCCGCCCGCAGCGCCGCGACCGTCTCCGGGGCCAGGTCGGGCAGCGCCAGGCCGTACTCGGGCAGCAGGTCAATCCCCTGTACCATCGTCCCCGCGCCGTTGCTGATCATGGCGACGCGGTTGCCCCCGGCCCTGGGCTGCATGGCCAGCGCCTTGGACACCGCGAACAGTTCCTCGTAACTGTCCACGGCGATGACGCCGGCCTGCCTGAACGCGCCCTGCCAGACGGCGTAGGTGCCGCCGAAGAACCCCGTGTGCGAGATGGACGCGCGGGCCGAGCGCAGCGTGCGCCCGGGCTTGAATACCACCACCGGCTTCGCCTGCGCCACGCGGCTGGCCGTGGCCAGGAACTTGCGCCCGCGCTTCAGCCCCTCAATGTAGCACGCCACAACCCGCGTGTGCGGGTCGTCGGCCAGATACGCCAGCAGGTCGGCCTCGTCCACGTCAATGCGGTTGCCGTAGGAGACGAACTTGCTCGCGCCGACGTTGTGCAAATCCTCCATGAGGGCCGCGCCCACCGTGCCCGACTGCGTCAGGATGGACACCGGCCCCAGCGGCGGCCGCACCATCCGCTCGTGCACCTGGAAGAACGTGTCCAGGCGCGTCTCGCCGTCAAAGACCCCAATGCAGTTGCAGCCGACGATGCGCACGCGGCACTCGCGGGCCAGGCGGGCGATCTCGGCTTCCAGCGCCTCGCTGTCGCCGCCCAGTTCCTTGCCGCCGCCGGAGATGATGACCATGGCGTGGACGCCCTTCGCCGCGCACTCGCGCAGCAGGTCTGGCACCATGCCCAGCGCCACGGTAACCACCACCAGATCCACCGGCTCCGGAATGGCCGACAGGCTGGGATACGCCTTGAGTCCCATGAGTTCGTCGCGGGTCGGGTTCACGGGGAAGACCTTGCCTCGGTAGTCGTGCCGCGCCAGGCTGTCTAGCACGGCGTTGCCCACCTTGCCGGGCGTGGCCGACGCGCCGATGAGCGCCACCGACTTCGCCTTGAAGAACATGTCCAGGTAGGACGTGTCGGGCGGCTCCGCTGCCAGGGGTTGCCCGCCGTCGCGCAGGAGGATTTTGGCGTCCAGCACGCGGTGCTCATCACCCCACACGACAATGGGGTTGAAGTCCACCGAGTCCAGGCGCTCGGCCAGGTCCATCCCCATCCGCGCCGCGTTCATCAGCAGATCCACCAGCATCGCCCTGGACACGGGCGGCTGGCCGCGGTAGCCGTCCAGGATGGCCCTGCCGCGGATTTCGCCGATCATCTCCTCGGCGTCGGCCCGCGTGATGGGCAACACGCGGAAACTCACGTCCTGGAAGATCTCCGTGAACACCCCGCCCAGGCCGAACAGGATGGTGGGGCCGAACTGCGCATCGTTGTTCAGGCCGATGATGACCTCCACGCCCCCGCGAACCATCTCCTCCACGGTAACGCCGTCTATGCGGGCGGCGGGCGCTTTGGCGCGGACGCTGTCCAGAATGCGCGCAAACGCGGCGCGCACCTCCGCCTCGGAGTTCAGGTTCAGGGCCACGCCGCCCACGTCGGTCTTGTGGAGGATGTCGGGCGAGGCGATCTTCATCACCACCGGGAAGCCGATGGCGGCGGCCTTGGCGGCGGCCTCATCGGCGGTGGTAGCCAATTCGCTGCGGGGCGCGAGAAAGCCGTACTGTCGGTACACGGATGGCCCTCCTTGTCGGTGATGGCAAGGCATTTCGGGGAGCACAAGCCCCGCGCGAATTATAGCACGGCGCAGGCAGGACTCCAAGCGTGGGGTGCACGGGATTCGGCTCCGTCTTGTGTTGGCGCAAAGGTGCGACGCGCCTTCGGAAGTGCGTCGCACCCATGCCTGTGGCGCGACCAACTTTGGAACCCAGCCCCGCCTGGCGGGTGGGGGCACGAAACGCTTGACTTCCCGCGCCAGGGCAGTATAATAGGTATATAAGGACTATCCCGCGCATGGAGACGAAAGGATGACGGAAAAGCAACTGCTTGAGCGTATTGCGCTCAATCCCAAAGTTATGGTTGGCAAGCCAGTCATCAGGGGAACCCGTCTGACCGTGGAGTATATACTGAATTTGCTGGCGCATGGCGCCACCGTTACAGAAATCCTTGAAGAGTACCAAGGACTGACGCCCGAAGACATTCAAGCGTGCTTGCTGTTTGCCACGAAGTGCCTGGCAAACACCTCATTTATGCCGTTGGAAGTGGAGCCAATGTAGATGCGTTTCCTCGTGGACGAGTGCACGGGGCCAGCGGTAGCACGCTGGTTGCGCGCACAGAAGCATGAAGTTTTCTCGGTGTACGAAGAAGCGCGCGGCATGGACGACGACGAAGTCATTGCGAAAGCGTTTGCCGAGGATCGGATTTTGATTACAAATGATAAAGACTTTGGAGAGAAGATTCACCGAGAGCGACGTCCACACAAGGGTGTTGTGCTTCTACGCCTTGAAGACGAACGAGCGGCGAACAAGATCGCTGCTCTCCGACGATTGCTTGAAAGTTATGCAGAGCAGTTAGCAAACCAATTTGTAGTGGTGACGGAAAAGCAGGTCCGTTTTGCGCGGGCAGCCGAGTGAGCGTCTGGCTAACAATCAGGCCGAGCCTCTGTCACCCTACCCGCGCCCCCGCCCCCTACGCCTCCACCACGCGCAGCGCGCCCGCGTCCTCCTGTAGCCTCCCCCACGGCACGCGAGGGTCGTGCTCAAAGATGAGGAGCGCGTTGGACCTGAGCGCCCACTGCCGCACCGAACGCTTCACGTCCACCGTCTGCAGCGGCTGCACGTCAAAGGCCGTCGTCCACGCCAGGCGCTCCAGATGCACCGCCCAGGGCGCCATGTCGCTCAGGAAGATCGCCGCCTCGCCCGCCGACTCAATGGCCACCGACTGATGGCCGAACGTGTGGCCGGGCGTGGGCAGGCAGCGAATCCCCTCCACGATGTGCTCCTCGCCGCGGATGAGGCGTAACTGGCGGCGCTCCTCCAGCGGCAGCAGGTTCTCGGCCAGGTACACGGCGCGGGTGCGCTCGTTCGGGTGGGTTGCGTCGTGCCACTCCTGCTCCTGGACCACGTAGGTGGCCTTGGGGAACGTGGGGACGAGTTTCCCGTCCTTGTACATCGTATTGCCGCCGCAGTGGTCGGGGTGCAGGTGCGTGTTGATGACGATGTGGATATCTTCGGGGCCGAACCCCAACTCGGCCAGGTTCGCCAGCAGGCGGCTCTCGGGAATCCGATAGATTTCGCGCTCCTTGGGCGACATCTTGGGGCCAAACCCCGTGTTGACCAGGATCACCTCGTCGCAGGTTTCAATCAGCAGGCAATTGAGTTCCATGGGGACGCGATTCTGGGCGTCGCATTCGGCCACGCGCTGCCAGATGGCCTTGGGCACCACGCCGAAGATCGCCCCGCCGTCCATCCAGCAGATGCCGTCCGACACCAGATGAAGCACCACATTGCCGAGCCTACGTGTGCGTTCCTGAGACATGTCGCGCTCCTGTATCCATCTGCAAGGTACGCCAGACGCCGCCCGACGCTAAAGCATCGGCCTCAACGTACAAAGCCCTGCGGGCTGGCGCTGCTACACCCGCAGCGCGGGGGGATTAGCCTCGCGCGGCCACACCCTCATCCGCGAATAACACGAATACTCTACTCACATTCGCGTCCATTCGCGGTTGCATCCCCTGCGCCAGCCCTCCCCCTCTTCCCTGCCTGCGGGGAAGAGGGGGACACAGGGAGTGATGGGGTAAGCCCTCGCGCGGGCTAGCGCGCCCCGACCGTCTCCGCCACGTACTGCATCCCCCGTTCCAGCGCCCGCTTGTTCGGCTCTATGATATGCTTGCGGTGTGCGGGAATCTCCTCCTCCATGGCCCGCTTGACCGACTCGGGCGAGACGATGGGCTTGGTCGCCAGGAGCGCGCCCAGCAGCACCACGTTGGCCATGCGCACATTGCCCAGTTCGTAGGCCAGTTCGTTCGCGGGCACGCCCACCACCGTGATGTCGGTCCTCTGCGCGGGCCGCCGCACAAGGGACGTGTTGACGATCAGAATGCCGCCCGGCGCCACCAGCGGCTCGTATTTGTCCATGGACGCGGGATTCAGCACAATGGCAATCGTCGGGTTGCGCACGATGGGCGATCCGATAGGCTCGTCCGACAGGATCACGGTACAGTGGGCGGTGCCACCGCGCATCTCTGGCCCGTAGGACGGAATCCAACTGACCTGCCGCCCCTCAAACAGGCCCGCGTAGGTGAGGAGTTGCCCGGCGAACAGCGCGCCCTGGCCGCCGAATCCGGATATGATCACTTCTTCGTGCATGGGATTCTCCTCTCGCTCTCGCCTATTTCTTCGCCATGAGTTCTTTGACGCTGTCCTTCACCTTGTAGTCGCCCAGCGGATAATAGGCCAGCATGTTCTCCTGGAGCCACTTGAGCGACTCCAGCGGCGTCATCCCCCAGTTCGTCGGGCAGTTGGACACCACCTCCACCAGCGAGTAGCCCAGCCCAGCCATCTGCACCTGGAACGCCGTCTTGATGGCGGCCTTCAGTTTGCGGATTTCGCTGGGGTTGTAGGCCGACCGCCGCACGATGTACGCCGCGCCCTCCAGCGTGGACACCAGTTCGCACACGCGCACCGGGAAGCCGGCGAGTTTCGTGTCGCGGCCCCGCGGCGTGGAAGTCGTTACCTGGCCCGGCAGCGTGGTGGGGGCCATCTGCCCACCGGTCATGCCGTAGATGGCGTTGTTGATGAAGATCGTCGTGATGTTCTCGCCCCGCGTGGCGGCGTGGATCAACTCGTTGGTGCCGATGGCCGCCAGGTCGCCGTCGCCCTGGTAGGTGAACACCACGAGTTCGGGATGCACGCGCTTCATCCCCGTCGCCATGGCCGGCGCGCGCCCGTGGGCCGCCTCCGCAAAGTCCGTCGCGATGTAGTTGTACGCCAGCACCGAGCACCCCACCGGCGCGATGCCCACCGTGATCTCCTGAATGCCCAGTTCGTCAATGACTTCGGCGATGACGCGGTGAACCACGCCGTGCAAGCATCCAGGGCAGTAGTGGGTTACCACGTCGCACAGGGCCTTGGGCCGCTGGAATACGATTTTCTCTTCCTTCACTTCAGCCATGTTCACCATCTCCTTCCTTAGGCCTCGGCCATGACTTTGTTCATTGCATCCACGATGTCCTCGGGCATGGGAACAACGCCGCCCATCTTGCCGAAGAAGTGGATGGGACGCCGATCCATCACGGCCAGCCGCACGTCCTCCAGCATCTGGCCGGCGCTCAACTCCACCACCAGCACGCGCTGCGCCCTATCCGCCGCCTTCCTGAGCGCGTCATACGGGTATGGGTTCACGGTGATGGGGCGGAAAAGGCCGACTTTGAGTCCTTGCGGCCGCGCCTTGGAGATCGCCGTCTTGACGATGCGCGCCGCCGTCCCATAGGCCACCACCAGCAGGTCGGCGTCGTCGGTCATGTACTCCTCGTGCCGCTGCTCGTTCTCGCGGATGCGCCTGTAAATCTCCTGCAGGCGCAGGTTGACCTTCTCCAGCGTCGGCGGATCCAGTTGCAGCGAGGTGATGATGTTGCGGGGCCTGCCCTTGGCGCCGGTAAGCGCCCAGGGGCGTTCGGGCCTCTGCGGCGGCTTCAGTTCGGGCAGTTCCACCGGCTCCATCATCTGGCCGATCATGCCGTCGGCAATGACGTACACGGGCTGCCGATACTTGTCGGCCAGGTCAAAGGCCAGGATGACCAGGTTCACCGTCTCCTGCACGGTGGACGGGGCCAGGACGATGGGGCTGTAGTCGCCGTGCCCGCCGCCCTTGGTCATCTGCAAGTAGTCGGCCTGCGACGGCTGGATATTCCCCAGGCCTGGCCCGCCGCGCATCACGTTCACCACGACGGCGGGAACCTCCGAGCAGGCGATGTAGGACAAGCCCTCCTGCATGAGGCTGAAGCCGGGGCTGGACGTCGTAGTCATGGCGCGCGCGCCCGTGCAGGCCGCGCCATAGAGCATGTTCACCGCAGCCAGTTCGCTCTCGGCCTGGACAAAGGCGCGGCCCAGTTCCGGCATCCGCGCCGACATGTACTCCAGAACCTCCGTCTGCGGGGTGATCGGGTAGCCGAAATACGCTTCGCAACCGGCGCGGATGGCGGCTTCGGCGATGGCCTCATTGCCTTTCATCAGCACTTTCGCCATGATGACCTCCTTTGTCGTCTAGCGGTACACGGTAATGGCTACGTCGGGGCACATGTTAGCGCAGAAGGCGCAGCCAATGCACTTCTTCTCGGGATCCACGAACTTGGACGGGCGATACCCCTTGGAGTTGAACTCGTTGGACATCTGGACGAGGTCGCCTTTCGGGCATACCTGGGTGCACAGACCGCACCCCTTGCATCGTTCCACATCAATCACGATTCGCGGCATTTTTCACCTCCAACCTCTACGTTACTTGGGCGGCATGGCGAGATACACGCCCAGGGCGATGGACATGAGTTTCGTCTCGGGCGGGTCGGCGCGAGACGGCATGATGAGCGGGCTCCGGCTGCCCACGACAACGCCCGCCATCTTGCCCTTGGCGAAGTACGTGATGGCCTTGGCCAGAATGTTCCCCGCATCCACGTCGGGGACGATGAGGATGTCGGCGTGGCCGGCCACTTCGCTCTGGATGCCCTTGACCCGCGCCGCATGGGGCGAGATGGCGTTGTCCAGCGCCAGCGGGCCGTCCACGACGCCCCCCTTGATCTGCCCGCGCTGCGCCATCTTGGACAGGTTGCTGGCATCCATGCTCACGGGAATCTTGGGGTTCACCATCTCGGTGGCAGCCAGAATGGCGACCTTGGGCGTCTCTATGCCCAGGGCGCGCGCCACGTCAATGGCGTTCTGGACGATGGACACCTTCTCCTCCAGCGTGGGCGACACGACCACGCCGATGTCGCTGATCAGAATCAGGCGGTCCGCGCCGGGGATCTCAAAAATGCTCACATCGGTGAACAGTTTGCCGGTGCGGAGTTGCATCTCCGGCTCCAGCGCCACGCGCACCAGGTGGCCGGGCAGCGCGCGCCCGTTCATCGCCATATCCGCCAGGCCATCCTTGATGGCGGAGACCGCCGCGCGCACCGACTCTTTATGGTTGGGCACATGCACCACCGTCAGCCCGCCGATATCCACGCCCGCGCTCTCGGCCGCCTGGCGGATGGCGGCCTCATCGCCGAACAGAACCGCCGTGGCTAGGCCCAGGTCGCGGGCCTTGGCCACCGCCGCCAGCGTGTTGGCCTCGTCGGCGGCGGCGACGGCCACGCGGGCAGGGCCGCGCTGAATTGCGGCCTCCAGTAACTGCGCAAAGTTGCGAATCTGCATCGCTCCCTCCATCGTTCGCTTGTCTGCATCACCGTAAAGGCGGACGGCTAGGCCGTCCAACGCAGGTCAAAGAACCGCCGAATCTCCAGAATCGGCACGTCGGCAACCTCGCGGCGCACAGACTCCGCGAGGCGCTCCTCCACTCCCAGCATGGCCACGGGCAGCCCCAGGGCATCGGACGCGGCCACCACCTGCCGATGCCCCGCCAGCACCAGTTCGGGCTGCGTCTCGTCCATCATGTTGGGATTGCTCACCAGCGCCGACACGCGCAACCGCGAAGTGCGCTCCACCTCGCGGATGGCCGTCCGGATGCCCTCCGTCGTATCCGTGAACGGCCGATACGGATTGACCACGAAGTACACAACATGCTCCTGCTTCTGGATGTACGGGCTGTACTGGCCCAGCGCCCGCGCACCCTGGGGGTCGCCGCCCACGTCTAGCACCACCAGAACCCCACGCCGCTCAATGGCGCCCAGAATCTCCGGCGATATGGCCGGCAGGTCCAGGTACTGTCCCACCTGGGCAGGGGCTACCACATAGACCCCCATGGGGCGCAGTGTGTCGGTCAACTCGCGCGTGCGGAAGTAGGGGGTTACGATGTCCAGGTCCACCAGTGTGGGGTGCGAATTGAACGAAGGCGGCTTCTGCGCCCACCCTGTCGCCGACGGATAGCGCCCGCGGGCGAGTTGCACGGCGAAATTGACGGCGCACTCGGTCTTGCCGCTGCCGAATCGGCCGGCGAAAATGAACAGGCGCGGAAGCATTCCGACCCCTCCGTTCACTCGGCCAGCAACACGCCCAGCGCCATGGAAACAAGTTTCGTCTCGTGGGTGTCGGAGCGAGAGGCGACGATCATGGGGCTTCGCGCGCCCACGACAACCCCCGCCATCTTCCCGTTGGCGAAGTAGGTGATGGCTTTGGCGAGCACGTTGCCCGCCTCAATGTCGGGGGGGATGAGGATGTCGGCATAGCCTGCCACCTGGCTCTGGATGCCCTTCACGGCGACGGATTCGGGCGAGATGGCGTTGTCCAGGGCCAGCGGCCCGTCCACCAGGCCGCCGGTAATCTGCCCGCGGTCGGCCATCTTGGCCAGGTTGGCGGCGTCCAGGGTGGCCGGAATCTTGGGGTTCACCATCTCCGTGGCGGCCAGAATGGCGACTTTGGGCTGTTCCACCCCCAGCGCGCGCGCCACCTGGATGGCGTTGCGCACGATCTCCACCTTCTGCTCCATGTCGGGCGCGACCACCACGCCGGCGTCGCTGACAAAGATGAGCCTGTCTATGCCGGGGATTTCAAACGCGCCGACATGGGTGAGCAGGTTGCCGCGACGCAGGCCGTACTCCTTGTTGAGCGCGGCGCGGAGAAAGTCGCCCGTCTCCACCTTGCCCTTCATGGCGATCTGGGCGTGGCCCTGGCTCACCAGTTCCATGACCTTGTTGGCGCACGTCTTCGGGTCCGACTCGTGGATGATCATCATGCGCGTGAGGTCAATGCCCTCTTCGGCGGCAAGGCGCTCAATGGTCGGGCGGTCGCCGACGAGGATGCATTCGGCCAGGCCGAGACGCTCGGCGTCGGCGGCGGCCAGCAGCACCTCGCGCTCATGGGCCGCGGCGATGGCAACCACCTTGGGGCCTCGCTTGCGGGCCTCCTCCATCAACTGTGCAAAGTTCCGAATCTGCATACCCATCCTCCATTGGATTGAGTTTGCCGCAGCGCCTTTGCTAGCGGCGTTTCTTCCCAGGATTCGGTCGTGCGCCTTTGGACGGGCGCGCCGTACCTGCCGCAACGCCGGCGGGTTCCGGCTCACCCTGCATTTCGGGCCTCCCGTGGCAGTGCTTGTACTTCTTGCCGCTCCCGCACGGGCAGGGGTCGTTGCGCCCCACCTTCTGTCCCACGGGCTTGGCGGGCTGGGGGCGGGCCGGACCGGCAGCCGCCGGTACACCCGGGCGCACCGCCTGCATCGGCCTGCGCGGCGGCTCCTTCACCACGTTCACCCGGAAAATTGTCGTGGCCACGTCGTGGCGAACGGCGTCCATCAGGTCGGCGTACATCAGGCTGGCCTCTTTCTTGTACGCCACCAGCGGGTTCTCCTGGGCGAAGGCGCGCAGGCCAATCCCCTCGCGCAGGTTCTCCAGGTCGGTGAGGTGGCGCACCCAGAGCCGATCCACGGTCTGCAACAGGACGAACCGCTCGGCCTGGCGCATCAGTTCGGGGCCCAGTTCGCGCTCCTTCTCATCGTAGGCACGCTCGGCCAGTTCGTACAGGTGCTCGCGAATCTCGTCGGGCTTCAATTGGGCCCAGGACTTGCCGGTGAGGGTGGCGGGCAGCGGCAGGAACGCCCGCACAGCCGCATTCAGCCCGTCCAGATCCCAGTCCTCTCGGTAGCGGCCCGCCGTGTAACTCTCCACCAGGCCGTCAATCTCCTCGCGCAACATGCGCATAATCTGCGGGCGCAGGTTGGCCTGGCGCAGAATCTGGCGGCGCTGGCGGTAGATGACCTCGCGCTGATGGTTCACGACATCGTCGTACTCCAGGACGTGCTTGCGGATGTCAAAGTTGTAGCCTTCCACACGCGTCTGGGCGCTCTCTATCGCCTTGCTCACAACGCCGGCCTCAATGGGGACGTCTTCCTCCACCCCCAGGCGCTCCATGATGTTGGAGATGCTCTCGCCCCCGAAGCGGCGCATCAGGTCGTCTTCCAGCGACAGGTAGAACCGCGAGGAGCCTGGGTCGCCCTGGCGGCCGGCGCGGCCCCGCAACTGATTGTCAATGCGCCGCGCCTCGTGGCGCTCGGTGCCCAGGATGTGCAGCCCGCCCAGGGCAAGGACCTTCTCGCGGTCCCGGTCGCATTGCGCCTTGACTTCGGCCAGCGTCTTCTGCCAGAGTTCGGGGTCAATCTGCGTCAGGTCGTGGCCGGCCTCGCGCAGTTTCTTCTTGGCCAGCCCCTCCGGGTTGCCGCCGAGGAGAATGTCCACGCCGCGCCCGGCCATGTTCGTGGCGATGGTAACCGCTCCGGGGCGCCCCGCCTGGGTGATGATCTCGGCCTCGCGCTCGTGCTGCTTGGCGTTCAGCACCTGATGGGGAATGCCCTTGCGCTTGAGCAGGTTGGACAGGTGCTCCGACTTCTCAATGGACGTTGTGCCCACCAGCACCGGCCGCCCCATGTTGTACAGTTCCTCAATTTCCTGTACCACGGCCCGATACTTGGCCCGCTCGTTCTTGAACACCAGGTCCGGGTGGTCCACGCGGATCATCGGCTTGTTGGTGGGGATCACCACTACGTCCAGGCCGTAGATTTTGTTGAACTCCTCGGCCTCGGTGGCGGCGGTACCCGTCATGCCGGCCAGTTTGCGATACAGGCGGAAGAAGTTTTGGAACGTGATGGTGGCGAGGGTCAGGGTCTCCTTTTGGATTTGGACCCCTTCCTTGGCCTCAATGGCCTGGTGCAGGCCCTCGGAATAGCGCCGCCCGTACATCAGCCGCCCCGTGAACTCATCCACGATGATGACTTCGCCGTTCTTCACGATGTAGTCGCGGTCGCGCTGGTACAGGACATGGGCGCGCAGGGCGTTGTCCAGGTACGGCGTCAGGTGCGAGTTCTCGGGCGCGTACAGATTGTCAATCCCCAGCATCTGCTCCACGTGGGCGATGCCTTCTTCCGTCAGCGTTACGATGCGCAGTTTCTCGTCCACGGTGTAGTCCACGTCGCGCTGGAGACGGGGGACGAGGCGGTTGAAGGTAACGTAATGCTTGGACGATTCCTCGGACTGGCCCGAAATGATGAGCGGGGTGCGCGCCTCGTCAATCAGGATGTTGTCCACCTCGTCCACGATGGCGTAGTGCAACTCGCGCTGGACGCACTGCGACAAATCCCACACCATGTTGTCGCGCAGGTAGTCAAACCCGAACTCGTTGTTGGTGCCGTAAGTAATGTCGGCGGCATACGCCTCGCGGCGGGCGCAGGGGCGCAGGTGCTGATACCGATCGTCGGATGCCACGTAGTCGGGATCGTACAGGAACGCGGATTCGTGTTGAATCACGCCGACGGACAGGCCCAGCAGGTGGTAGATGGGCCCCATCCACTGGGTGTCGCGCTTGGCCAGGTAGTCGTTGACGGTTACCAGGTGCGCGCCGTGCCCGGCCAGGGCGTTGAGGTACACGGGCAGCGTGGCGACCAGCGTCTTGCCTTCGCCGGTCTTCATCTCGGCGACCTTACCCTCGTGGAGGACGACGCCGCCGATGAGTTGCACGTCAAAGTGGCGCATGCCCGTGGTGCGCTTGGAGGCTTCGCGGACGGCTGCGAAGGCATACGGCAAGAACTCGGCCAGCAGCCGCTCTTCCTCGGCCTGGAGTTCCTTGCCAATGGATTCCACGCGCAGTCGTGCCTGCTCGGCCTCGGCGGCGTCCGTTTCGGCCTCAAAGGCTTCCTGGGCTTCCCGATGGCGATCGCGTAAGTCCGCCGTCTCTTCCTCAATGCGCCGCCGAAACTCCGCCGTCAGAGCGCGCAGTTCCGCGTCCGATTTGGCCTCAAACTCCGGTTCCAGCGCGTTGATCCGTTCCACGATGGGCCGGATGCGCTTCAGTTCCTTTTCGTTCGGATCGCCAAGGATCCGGTTGACGACGCCTTTTAGCATGACTCTCCGATTGTGAATCCCCGGGATAACTACCGTTACATTATACCACAGGTGCAAGGCGGGGGCGAAAGTTGGTGTCCCGGCTGCGAGGCGCCTGCCCTACGCTACGCTCGCTACCCACGAATAACGCGAACAGAAGGTGC